>JAQBVM010000361.1 GCA_027623095.1 Verrucomicrobiota bacterium | reverse complement strand
CGCGGCCATCGAAACGGCGTTCAACGCCACCAGTATTATCACGCGGAGGGACTGCGATTCCGCGAAGCGTGTTCCATCCAGGAACGGATCAATTGCAAACAGCACACCCAGGTTGTTTCCGAATTGAAATGAGCCGCAGACGAGAAAGATGCAGACCCCGACCGCAGCCCCCCAAAAACGCCCCGCCCGCCGCGATAGTTCTTCGCAGAGGCTGTGGTCAAGCAGCACCCCCAATCGCGCGGAAAGAGCCGTCATTCCGATCATCAGAATTGCCGCGCACAGGACAACCCAAAGCATGTCGTATCCAAACTGCCACCCCACTTTCGAGTTCGCTAGAATACTGCCCGGCCCGAGCACAACACAGGCGACAATGATCGCGGGACCCAGAGACTCAATGAGCCCTCTCTTCTTTGGTGTCGAACCGTTTGTCATGCGCGCCAGTGGGTCGGGATTTCAGAATGGAACCGTCATACACTTACGGACAGTGAACCGTCGCAACAATCACAAAACGCGTCCCGCACCGGCCTTAATCGTTACCTGAATCGCAGAGGGATGTGGTCATTTATCTAAGCGTTGGCGTGACTGGATAATGGAAGCACCAGGGTGAACGTGGCACCCTTCCCGACGCCTTTACTGTAGGCCGTCAGCCAGCCTCCCATTTCCTTCGCGGCGTTCGCACCGCTGTGCAGTCCGAAGCCGTGTCCGTCCTTGCGAGTGCTGAAGCCGTGGGAGAAAATGCGCGTTAGATTTTCGGGAGAGATGCCGACGCCGTTGTCCGTCACCGTGATTTGCACCCGGTCGGCCCCTCTCATTCCAAGTCCGACGGCGAGTTCTTTATCGAGAATGTCCGACTCACCCAATGCGTGTATCGCGTTTTGCACAAGGTTGACTAGGATTTGGAGGACTTTGTGTTTGTCAACCGTTGCAAGGGGTACATCGGTAAAGCGACGAACGACGTTAACTGCGTGGACTGAGAGGCTGGCTATGTTCATCTGCAGCGCGTGATCCAAAAGCTCGGCCACGGACACATGCTCTAGTATGCCTGAGATTTGGGCATAGTTTTGCTGCATCGCGACGATTTCCATGATATGTTCGATGTTACGTGCGAGTTGGTCTTGTTCTGCTTGCACAGTCTTATTCTCCGCCACCAGTTGGTCGGCCAGTAGAACGATGAAATCGGGTACCCGTTTTCCCTTGGGATCGGTCGTCAGGAATGCGGTCAGATCAGCCTCATGTTGCTTCATCAGACCGCCCAGTTTGACAAGGCTTCCTAGGTTCGAGGAAATCGTGTTCTGGCGGAGTAGCGTGATGGAAACGTTTACGCTGTTGAGCACGTTGCCAACGTTGTGCAGAACGCCGGTGGCTACTTCCGCCATGCCAGCATGGCGGGAAGCCTCCACGAGACGGTTATGAAGGCTCTCCAGTTCCTCGACGGCCATCCTCTGCTCGGTAATGTCCTGAAAGATGCCGCGCACGGTCACCCGTTGGTCCGGCTCGACCAGCACCACGCCACTCTCGCGAAACCACAGCCAGCGCCCGTCAGCGGCGATCATCCGGTATTCGAAGTGATAGGGCAGCCGCCGAGCCACAGCTTCATGGAAGCTCCGCACGGCCCGCGCCGCGTCCTCGGGATGCAGTTTTCCTTGCCAGAATCGGGGAGAGGCCATCCATTCCTCAGGCGCGTAGCCAAGCAGACGTTCGCTTTGGCGGCTCACGAAGGCGAAGTGAATCGATTCAGCGCCGCGCTCCCAAACAATGCCGTCAATGGAGTTGACCAAGCTTTCGAATTTTCTTTGAGAGAGTTTCTCCAGGGCGGTGTCGCGAGCCTGGATTTGGTCGAGCATATCATTGAACGCCTCGGTCAACAGTCCAACCTCGTCATTCCCGAACTTGCGCGCGCGGACCGAGTAATCCTTTTCCTCGGTGACGACGCGGACGACGGAGGCCAGTTGCTGGATCGGATCGGAAATGAGGCGTTGCAGCCGCGTCGAAAGGATGGCCGCCACAATCAAAGAAACCGCCAGCACCACGGCGAGAATGAGAGCGTAGGAACTGGCGAGCCTCCGGTACGTCTCAACGAAGTTGGCGTGCATATCCAAGACGCCCACCAACTCGCCCTTGAGCATGATAGGCTGCGTGACGTAACAGTCCCGGCCGCGAAAAAACAGGCTCGCTTGCGCGAGGGGCTCCCCGACCGGCGTGAATTCATCCTCGGCGCCAAGGTGGACCCAGCGTGTGCCGGCAGGCAAGCGAATGCCGACGGCGGCAACTTGCGGGCGGGATTTCAGCGCCATGAGAACTTCCGTCGCCGCCAATTCGTCACCAAAGGAAACCGGGCCGGCGATGTTCGAGGCGACCACCTCCGCGAGCGCGACCAAGTCACGCGCAGCGGACTGTTTGAATAGAAAGAGCTGCAAAGAAAACAGGGAGATGCAGACTAATAGCAGGATCGCTCCGCACGTTACCATCACGACAAACATCATTTTGTGTTTGACCGGAAGGTTCCTTAGGAATTGCAGTGGCTGCATTCAATCCCTACGGGTTTTCACGAGGGTGGCCAAGTTGGCCAATTTGCCGCTGATTTTCAGGCCGGCCTTCTCGGCGGCTTCTAAGTTTACTTCAAAGCGGAATGATTCATTTTTGCGCACAAAGTTAATGACCCCGCCCCGAAGGGCAAATTGATCCGACTCCCCGACCGTGAGCACCGGAGCGCCCGTACCTCCGAGATTTGGACGCAAATCGGGATCATGAACTGTTTGGACAACTTCGTGTCGCACATACGACAGAAACTTGTCCGTCGTTCCCGAACCATTCCTGGACCGCACCTGTGCCGGAGCAAATGCGGCCAGGATGGCGGCACCTCGGTTGGTTCGGTCCCTGGAGACTTAGGCTGAACATCAGACCCTGACCCGATTCTAAATATCCAGCCGCAATAATGGTTGCGAAGCTTGCGTTTCGGAGAGCCATCCTTCATCTTTTCGATTCACAATTACTAACCGATATTGCGCATGCGTTCCTCAATAATAGGCTCGATTACTCAATCCCTCGTTCTTACATATTCCTTGCTGATCCTCTGTTCGACGAGTTCCGCTCAAGACATCGTCCGGGCAACCCCTCTATCCGGCAATGCCGGTGCCATTGAAGATTGGACGCCCGCGCTCAAACCCGCGTCCGATGCGGGTGAACAAGCCATTGCGCGCATGCGGGTTCCCGACGATCTCACGATCCGCCTCTGGGCGTCCGAACCGATGCTGGGCAATCCCAACGCGATTTTCGTTGATGAAAAGGGCCGCATCTACGTCGCCGAAACGTATCGGTACCACGGCGGTGTGATCGACATTCGCGCTGCAATGGGCTGGCTCGAAGAGGAACTCGCTTCGAGAACGGTCGAGGAACGGATCTTGATTCCAGGACGGCATGCCAACGAAGCGCCGGGCAAGGAAGCGCTTTATGCCCGCGATTCCGAACGTATTGTGCTGCTTGAAGACACCGCCGGTTTGGGCAAAGCCGATAAATCGACCGTATTCAGCACGGGCTATAACGGTATGAAAGACGGGCTCGGTTCCGGCGTTTTCGCCTACCGTGGCAACGTCTATTACACCTGCATCCCAAGCCTCTATCTCCTCAAAGACACTGACAATGACGGAAAGGCGGACGTGAAAACCGAACTCCAATATGGTTATGGAATCCGGTACGGTTTCCTCGGTCACGACCTGCACGGCATGGTCCTCGGCCCGGACGGCAAACTCTATTTCAGCGTTGGCGACCGCTCCGCCAATGTCACTCGCACACCGGACGGACGGCAGGTTGCAAACACCGAAAGCGGCTCCGTATTCCGGTGTGATCTCGATGGAAAAAACCTCGAAATCTTCGCCATCGGTTTGCGAAATCCCCAAGAGTTGCGATTCGATCAATATGGCAATCTTTTTACCGGCGATAACAATCCCGACAAAGGCGATCCAGCCCGATGGGTCTATGTCATCGAGGGGGGCGACAGCGGCTGGCATGTCGGTTACCAGCACGCCACACGCATGGCGAACGGCGGGCCGTGGATGGCGGAACAACTCTGGGCGCCTGAGGCGAACAATAACGCCACCTACATCGTCCCGAACGTAACACCACTTTATGACGGACCTTCCGGCCTGGCTTACTATCCGGGAACCGGATTGCCCGACCGATATGCCGATCATTTCTTCCTGTGCGACTTTCGCGGTTCCTCCGGGACCAGCCGCATCAACAGCTTCGCGGTCAAGCCCAAGGGCGCCAGTTTTGAGGTCGTGGATTTGCAGCCGTTCATGCAACGGATTTGCGCCACCGATTGCGATTTTGGTCCCGATGGAGCGATGTACGTTTCCGATTGGGTGGAAGGATGGGGCCGGCCGATGACAGGCCGAATTTACAAGGTCTTTGATTCAACCAAAGCGAGCGATCCGCTTGTGCGGCAAACTCAGAAACTGATAGCGGAAGGGATGTACGGCAGATCCCTGTCAGAATTGGCCGGGCTCTTAAGTTTCCAGGACATGCGCGTCCGGCAAGAAGCGCAGTTCAGTTTGGCCGAGAAGGGCAGACCAGCCATTCCACTGCTATCGAATGCCGCGCGGAACAGTGATAATTTAGTCGCGCGGCTCCACGGAATCTGGGGTCTCGGTCAGATTGCGCGGACGTCGCCGGAGGCGTTGGACGCAGTCATTCCCCTGCTAATGGACAAGGAATTGGAGGTCCGTTGCCAGGCTGCGAAAGTGCTGGGAGACGGTCGAATCCAAGCCGCCTACGAACCTTTGCTAAAGATGTTGTCCGATTCAGAAACACGCGCCCGCTTTTTCGCGGCCCAAGCGATTCCAAAATTGGAAAGAAAGGAAGCGATTCCCGCGCTCTTTGAAGCGCTAAAAGCCAACCGGGATGAGGATGCTGTTCTGCGTTACGCTTGCGTCACCGCTCTTGCGAAGTTGGGTGATCGGGCGGCTCTTCTGGCCAGGGCACGTGATGGTTCCAGGGCAGTACGTCTCGGCGTCGCCTTGGCGCTGAGGCGGCTCGGCGACCCATCCATTACAGTGTTCCTCAACGATCCCGACGGGCAAATTGTTCTGGAAGCTGCCCGCGCAATCAATGACTTGCCCATTACAGAGGCTCTGCCTGAACTCGCGGCCATGCTCAACAAACCGCTCCCCGAAAGTACTGCCAAGGCAGAAAAACCACCGTACACAGCGCGAGGGCCGCGTCCGCTCGGCACTCCCGCGGATTGGATTCGATGGCGTGCCGTCAACGCGAACTTCCGCCTTGGAACACCCGAATCCGCCAAGGCGCTAGCCGAATTCGCCACCCAGGGCGACGCGCCGGACGCCTTACGGATCGAAGCTCTGAACGACCTGGGCGAGTGGGCAAAACCGAACAACCTTGACCATATCACAACTCTTTATCGCCCTTTGTTTCCTCGTGACGCCAAACCCGCTCGCGACGCCGCCAACGCCGCCGCTCCCGTGATCATCAAGAACGCCACCAGAAGCGTCCAAGCCGCCGCCGCCAACCTGATGCGCGTTTATGGCTTGGGCGATTCAGCGACGCTCTTCGCGACACTCACGGACCGTCGAGCCTCAGTGGAGGTGGTCGTAACTGCCTTGAAATCGTTGGCCGATCGAAACGACCCGCGTCTGAAAGAGGCGCTTCAAATTACTTCGCGCGACGTCTCGGAAGAGGTTCGCACAGCGACGATTGAGATAATCGGATCCTCAACCGGCGGGCTCCAACAGATCGCCGGCCTGCTCGATACGGGTTCGGTTCGGGAAAAACAAAGCGTATTAATGGCTCTCGGAAGTTCGCCCGATCCCGAGGCAGGAACGATCCTCGGCGAGTGGATGGAAAAAATGCTCGCGAAACAAGTCCCTGCGGAACTGCAACTTGAGTTGCTCGAAGCGGCAACGAAAAGCCGAACCGGCTCCGTCCAAGACGCACTCAGCAGATTCCAACAGTCGGTCACCGCCAACGATCCCCTGGGCTCCTATCGCGAGACGCTCGGGGGCGGCGACGCCGAGCGCGGACAAAAGATCTTTCGCGAACGAGCGGAGGTTTCGTGCATCCGTTGCCACGTTGCCCGAGGCGAAGGCGGAACGGTCGGTCCACTGCTGGACGGCATCGGGACTCGGCAGAATCGCGAGTATCTTCTGGAATCAATGATCCATCCGAACGCCAAGATCGCTCCGGGCTTCGAGTCGCTCATTGTCCAATTGACCGATGGCACAACACGAACCGGCATTCTGAAGAAAGAGGATGCCAGTGAATTAACTTAACTTCCTCCCGCCTAAAGCGAAAAGCCCAGCAAAAGTGAGGTTTCCTCAAATTTGTCGGGCTA
>JAQBVM010000360.1 GCA_027623095.1 Verrucomicrobiota bacterium | reverse complement strand
GATTTTGGCCGCGCGGCCACCGAAATTTTCGCAATTTTCGCCTTACACACGCTCACAGAAGCAACACCATGCAGGTGCCGACGTCGAATTGAAGCACAAATTCCTTGGGCGTGTTTGCGGCAATCACATCCATCACACGCTGGTCGCTGTTCGGCAATACGCGCCACTCGGATTGGTGATTGTGGAAGCCGGCGGTCAGCCCGTGAGGGAGCAGTTGCTCCACTGCGGTCGTGAGCTGCTCACAAAGGTTCTTCCAGCCGTCGAGTCCACTTGCACTTCGGGGAGCGCTCGCCATAATAATTTGCCGCGCGCCAAGAATTTGGTTGAGCTCAATGGCCTTGCCCATCGTTTCTCCCGGTGTAAACGACTCGATGTGATTGTGAGTCGAATAACATCGCAACCCAAGATCGTCCATCATCGAGCGAACTTCCTTGGCGTATGGGAGGGACCAACTGAAATAGGGCGCGTAAAACTCGACGACTTCGTACCCGATTTTGGAAACCTCGCGAAGCGTCTTGGGAAGATCCTTCATCAGTTTGCGCCCTAACGCACTCCTGCTCGTTCCGCGGCCTCGGGCGCGATTTGAGCCAACGCGCTGTAGGCCGCCCGCGAAATCTTGCCGGAAGCAGTCTTGGCCACTTCGAGAAGCGGCAGTATCGCTGGTGTTGCGTTCGTGCCAAAATGACTGAGCGCTTCCAGGGTTTGCAGCCGCACGTCGTCGCTCGGATCTTGAAGCGCTTCGATCAATCCGGATAGGACATTCTCCGAAACGGCGGTATCTCGCGCAAGCGCGCGAGCGGCATACGCGCGCACTCGATCATTGGGATCTTTTAGGTTTGCAAGTAATACAGGTCGCAATGATGCGGAATTCGTGGAATCCAATTCCAATCCCAGTTCGACCCTTTCGCGAACGACTGGGTCCTTGTTCGTAAGCGCCTTCAGCAATGCTGTGATCGCTTCCGGACCCATCGGTGATAACGCGCGGGCCACGGTCGTCCCGGATTCGCCATCCAACAAATCCGCAAGAATCGGAATTGCGACCGGGCGCAGTTCCTGAAACGCCAGGACAGCCCGCCAGTGCTCTGTTTTCGCCTGATCTTCCGCTCCGGCCATCTGCCTTCTGGAGAGCGCCGCCTGCGGGCTCAGCATTCGCAATAGGTTGGGCACAATGTTCGTCCCCATCTGCTGAATTGCCTTTCTCGCGGCGATACGTTGGGCGTCGGACGCGGTGTCATCCAAATCCGCCATCCATTTGCTCAATGTCCTGCCTTCAAAAATGGGTTCCTTTGGCCGCTGGAAGAAGAAGACTATGGCGACGACAACCAGCCCAATCAGTATCGCCGGAGTTTTCCAATCCCGTTTGCTCGTTTTTTTCATATTTCGTTAAATCTCACCGTAGCGCGGCATGAATTCCGGCATTCGGCACGGAACGTAGCACAACTCGTGTTCTCAGCGCCATCTGTGGTTCAAACAAAACAATTAGGGTCCGATTCGATTTTGTGTGGCCGGGTCAAAAATATGCGCGCGCCGCATATTGAAGCCCAACCGAATTCGCTGATTTGCGGCCACCGAAAAGTCAGCCCGAACGCGCGCTGTAAACTGCGCCGTGCCTGCTTTCGAATACAGGTAGGTCTCGGGGCCCAAAGGCTCAACGTGTTCGACAATTGCCTCGGTGATTGACACGCAATTTGGTCCTTCCTGGTTGTGAACCGGGATCGTTTCGCTCACTCCAATGTCCTCCGGGCGCAGGCCCAGGATTACTTCTCTTGATCCGCCTCCGTTGAGCGCTTGAGTGGCAGTCTGATCCAACCGAAACGAGATCGCATTCTCCGACACTTTGCCGGTCTCGCTTCGCATCTGAAACAAGACTTCGTTTTCACGCTTCAGCAGCATTCCCGAAAACAGGTTCATTGGCGGCGATCCGATGAATCCCGCGACAAAGAGGTTCACCGGATCGTCGTAAAGTTGAATTGGGCCTGCCACCTGCTGGATGACTCCGTCGCAGATCACAGCGATTCGGTCGCCAAGGCTCATTGCTTCGACCTGATCGTGGGTCACAAAAATCATCGTAACACCCAAGCTTTTGTGAAGTTTTGAGAGTTCCATCCGCATTTGCGCTCGCATTCGGGCGTCCAAGTTGGAGAGCGGTTCGTCAAATAGGAACACACTCGGTTTCCGGACAATGGCGCGCCCTAATGCGACGCGTTGTTTCTGTCCTCCGGACAAAACCATGGGAAGGCTATCCAGGTGCGCAGTTAATCCGAGACTATCGCCCGTTTCGCGGACAAGTCGATCGATCTCAGTTTTGGGAACCTTTCGCAGTTTCAGACCGAACGCGATGTTTTCATAGACTGTCATGTGCGGATAAAGAGCGTAGTTCTGAAAGACCATGGCAATATCGCGGTCCTGGGGAGGAACATTGTTCGCAATATTGCCGCCGATCGAAATTGTTCCCGATGTCGTATCCTCCAAACCCGCGATCAACCGGAGCAACGTCGATTTGCCGGAACCGGAAGGTCCCACAATAACCATGAATTCCCCTTGCTCCACGGTTAAACTTGCGTCCCGAAGAGCGTGAATCGCGCGCCCTTTCGAGTTCGTAAAAATCTTGGAGATATTTTTGAGAACGACTTGCGCCATAAAAAAGCGCAATGTCGGACCTCATCGCTTGAATGTCGAGAGCGTTAAGCCAAACGGTTGGTTTTTCCGCCTGAACTCATTTTGCTGCACAGCGCCTCTGAATGAGGACACACTTGAACCGCTTCTTCTTCTTCTTCGGATTGAGGAGAGGAGCGCGGAGGCTGGTGATTCCAGGAGAATTATTGAGGATCAATGCTGTTCCTGGTAGCCGTCCCGCAAGGAGAAATCAGGGCGTTACGGAGTGTCGCCCCACCGAGAGAAACGAGCGTCGGCGAATCCTACCAGGCGGAACTGCGGAGAGTGGGCCCGCCCTCATTCGGAGATGCGCCCTTGTTCCAGGGCAATCCGCAATTGCATTTGACGGCACCTTGTGAATGCGCACAATATCGCCCTCTTGCAGTAGGCGGGAATCCCCCGAAACTCGCCGGCAAGCTGGAATAGACGATCAATTTGAATTTGGGAAAATGAACTTGGATACTCTTTACAGCGAACTCACGCTGCCCGCCAAAGCGAAGCTTGTGCTATTGGTTCTCGACGGACTGGGCGATCTCGCAACGCCTGAGCAGTGTTATCTGACCCCGCTTGAGGCGGCCAGCACTCCGAACCTGGACACGCTCAGCAAGAACGCCGCGCAAGGCCGGATGGTTCCGGTGGCGCCGGGCATCACACCGGGCAGCGGTCCGGGACATTTGGCGCTCTTCGGCTACGATCCATTGGAGTATCAGGTTGGCCGCGGCGTGATCGAAGCGTTGGGATTGGGCGTCGAGCTTAAGGCCGGGGACGTCGCAGCCCGGGCGAATTTCTGCACACTGGATAGCTCTGGCATTGTGACGGACAGGCGGGCCGGGCGGATCGAGACTGAAGTTTGCGAAAAACTGTGCGCCCTGCTTTCCAGCAAGGTGAAAAAAATCGGGGACTCCCAAGTGATCATCAAGCCCGGAAAAGGGCACCGCTTCGTTGTCGTTTTCCGGGGGCAGGGATTGGAGGGGCCGCTCACCGACGCCGACCCGCATCATGAAGGATCGGCTATTCCGAAGGTTGTACCCATTCACAAGGAATCGGCGAAAGCGAAGAAGGCTGCCAAGCTGGTAGAACAATTTTACAAAGCGGCTTTGCCGCTCCTTGCGGGAAAGACTCCTGCAAACGGTTTTTTAATGAGAGGAATCGCCCATCAACCGGCCATTCCCAGTTTTGAGGAACGCTACCGTCTGAAAGCGGCGTGCGTGGCAGTCTATCCGATGTACAAGGGATTGGCCCAGTTGGTCGGCATGTCGCGGCTTGACGGTTGCCAAACAATCACGGAACAATTCGAGCGGTACCTCGCTGAGTACGACAACTTCGATTACTTCTTCATCCATTTCAAAGCCACGGACATGCACGGCGAAGATGGAGATTTCGAGGCAAAACGCAAAGCGATTGAAGAGTTGGATTCCGCGCTCCCGGTTCTGCTTCGGAGACGGCCCGAAGTTCTCGCGATCACGGGTGATCATTCTACTCCGTGCGCGCTCAGAGCGCACTCGTGGCATCCGCAGCCAGTTCTCCTCTCCTCCGCTTGCTCCGGATCTGACAAACTGGACCGCTTCACAGAAACCGGCGCTAACCTCGGCTCATTGGGCTTGTTCGAAGCGAAGTATTTGATTCGCCAAATGCAGGCGAACGCAATGATGTTCGACAAATTTGGCGCTTGAAACGGTGACTGGCCAAACCACGACACGGATTCGATTCGCTTCCGAGTTTGGAGGAATTCTCCGCCCATGAAAGCTGTCATTTTGGCCGCTGGAAAAGGCACGCGGATGCGCGAACTCACATCGGAGGTTCCGAAGCCGATGTTGAAAGTGAACGGGACGCCAATTCTCGAGCATATCGTTGCAGGCTTGGTCCAGGCTGGGATAGACCAGATCTGCCTGATCACCGGCTATTGCGCTGACTCGATCGAGGCCCACTTCGCAAACGGATCCAAATGGAACGCGACCGTGTCGTTCGTGCGACAGTTGGTGCAAGACGGAACCGGAAGAGCTCCAGAGTTGGCTCGGTCGTTTGTGGGTGATGATCCGTTCGTTCTCACTTACGGAGATATACTTGTGAAGGCGGAGACGTATAAGAAAATGGTGGACCGGTTTTCGAACGGCGCCTTTTCTGGATTGGTGACCGTCACTCCTGGGCAAGATGTGACCCAGGGCGGGATCAACTTCCTCGACGAGCAATTCAACCTGAAAAAGATTGTCGAGAAACCGACGGCCGAACAAGTGAGGCAGTATCGGGAAGATGGATGGCTGAAGCCGGGGCAACCAATTTGGTATAATGCCGGAATTTACATCTTTCGGCCCGTCGTATTTCAATTCACAACCAACCTCCACAAATCGCCGCGCGGCGAATATGAATTGCCGGACGCAATCGCCGCGATGCTGAAAGCGAATCATGTTATTGCCGGGCAAGAAATCGCCGGCAGATGGATCGATGTGAGAGATCCGGAAGTTCTGGCGGCGCTCCAGGAGGAGGATTTGAAGAATTGACGCCGAGACTCGGTTTATGTAAACGTTCTGTGCCAGGGAAAACCACGGAGGAAACCATTTAAACAACCTATTCTATGCCGCCTAAATCTACCGATAAATCAGCCGCTGAAAAACAAGTGGAGAAAAAAACCGAGAAAACTGCCAGTGGCGAAAAAGACGTTGCGGAGACGAGTTCCGCGGAAAGTGGAAAATCCTCCGCGAATCGAGCTCACGAACTCGAAGCAGCAATCTCGTCCATCACGAAGACATACGGCGAGGGAAGCATCATGCGCCTCGGGGCCGCCCACGCGGTCAAGATCGATGTGATTCCAACCGGCGCTCTGGCGGTGGATCTGGCGTTGGGTGTCGGTGGCATTCCTCGAGGCCGCGTTGTTGAAATTTACGGCCCTGAATCCTCGGGCAAAACCACTTTGATGCTTCACGTGATTGCCAATGCGCAGAAAGCGGGTGGAATTGCCGCGTTTATTGACGCCGAACATGCGCTCGATCCGGGTTACGCAAAACGGCTCGGTGTGAACCTTGACGACTTGCTGATCTCGCAGCCGGACAGCGGGGAAGAAGCGCTGAGCATCTGTGAAACGCTTGTTCGATCGAATTCCCTCGACATAATCGTCGTGGACTCAGTCGCGGCTCTGGTTCCGAAAGCCGAGCTCGAAGGGGACATGGGAATGGCCACGATGGGAATGCAAGCCCGTTTGATGAGCCAGGCGCTTCGGAAACTGACGGCAATTATGTCTAAAGCGAAGACAACAGTTGTCTTCACCAATCAGTTGCGCGAAAAAGTGGGAGTCATGTTTGGAAGTCCCGAGACGACTCCCGGCGGAAAGGCCCTCAAATTCTACGCCAGTGTTCGCATCGACATTCGGCGCAAAGAAGCGATCAAGAACGCAACTGGGAGCGTCATCGGGAATCACACGAAGGTGAAAATCGTCAAAAACAAAGTCGCTGCTCCTTTCACCGAGGCTGAATTCGACATCTATTACAACCAAGGGATCAATAAGGAGGGGAATATCATTGATGTGGGCATCGACCATGGAGTTCTCGAAAAACGAGGGGCGTGGATACAGTTCCAAGGGGAACTGATCGGCCAGGGCAAAGATGCCGCCCGCCAATCACTTGTGGACAATCCCGACGTCGCCCAACGAATCGTCGCTGCGATTATGGAAAAGCGGCAGGCTGCTTAACCCCTGGCAACAGCAATTCTCATTTTGCGGAGCGC
>JAQBVM010000026.1 GCA_027623095.1 Verrucomicrobiota bacterium | reverse complement strand
CCGCGCTCCTCTCCTCAATCCGAAGAAGAAGAAGCGGTTCGGGCGTGTCCTCATTCGGAGATGCACCCCTGCCGGGCTCAGAGTTGGATCTGATCTTGCGTGCGTCAGGGTTCACCCGCATTCAGATTCTGAATTCGCGTTCATTGGCGTTGATTCGCGGTTGCGCATATTATTAACCGAGACCGGAGTTGGTTGAAAGTTGAGAGTTGATTGTTGACCCCCGCGAGCTTCTGCGTGGCGCCAATTCCCAGCTTTGTTCCAATTGCGATCTCCGCTGTCGCATGGTCCAGGAGCGATGACAAAGTTGATCTGGACCTGGCGCAACGATCGCGAGAGCAGGCACGCAATCAACTCCGCCAATTGTGATTCGGTGTGAACTCGGAGCATTCCGGGCGGTCACGGCCTACATGATCTTTTGGTTAGTGATTGACGATACTCACGGAGATGATTCATTCAAAGATCTAAGAGACGAACCCCAATGTTGCCATGACTCCGCCTCGGCCAGTAGATCTGCTCCAAGGTATTCAAGCCACTCTTTCGGAGGTCAATGTCGATTATGAACGCCGCGGCGGACAATTGGCTCAGAGGGCTTCGTGTAACTCCACTTACCTTGACAACTTGCTCTGGCTCTTCTGCGCACAAGACTACGGAAACGTCTGTGGCAACCAGCCCAAATGCAGCCTCTGCGCGCTCTCGACGTCATGCCGCTACTCACAAAGCGTGCGAGTGTCCTGCGTCAGTCCACAGGACTGATAAAGATTGCCGGGACTCATTTAGCTTCGGGCTTCGCCCCTAGCATGCCTTGGTTTTGCAGCCAGGCGACACAGCGGTCCGGCCAGGTTGAACAGGGCAGGCTACTCTTGCGGACGCCGAAGCCGTGGCCGCCCTGCGCATACACATGCAGCTCGGTCGCCACGTTCGCCCGCTTCAAGGCCAGGTACATCACGACGCTGTTCTCGGCGCCGGCCACCGGATCGTCGGTGGCATGCACCAGGAGGATTGGGGGTGTGTCCTTTGGAATTCGGATGTAGGGCGCCAGGACATCCCTGCGGATCTCAACACCCGCGCGCTCCTGTTCGATCAGATAGCCGGGATAGATCGCGACCGCGAAGTCCGGACGGCAACTTGCCTGGTCAATCTCGTCGATCGGCTCGTAGGCGCGCTGGTCGAAATGAGTCGCCGCTGACACAGCCAAGTGCCCGCCCGCGGAAAAACCGGCGATGCCGATCCGCTTCGGGTCGATCCCCCATTCCACAGCACGGCTCCGTACCAGACGGATCGCCCGCTGCGCGTCCAGCAACGGACCAGGAGCGGGCAGCCGCTCGGGTTGACCCGGACGACGCGGCACACGATACTTGAGCACGACACCCGTCACACCGGCGGTGTTCAACCATGCGGCAACCTCGTCGCCTTCCAGGTCCCAGGCCAGGTTCCAGTACCCGCCGCCAGGACAGATTACGATTGCGGTCCCGGTGTCCTTGTCCCTGGCAGGCCGGTAGATGGTGAGGGTCGGTTTCGAGACGTTGGTTATCCATTTTGCATCTTTCGTAGGCGCTTCGGAAGATGCACGAATTCGCTCGGGACCGATCGTGCCGTAATCTTCCGGAACCGCTCCGGGCCAGACTTCCAGCACGAACGGCTCATCTGCCCTGTTGGCTTGGCAGACCAGGAGAAGCCCGGCGAACCCGCAAAACCGGCAGGCGGACCAAATCTGTGCGAGGAACCGGGTGGCTGGTTTCATAACATTTCCTTTAGTTAAACGGCTTTCATGCCGAGAGGTTCTGCTGTGGTTTACCCTTTTCAAGTTGGGCCGCAAGATACTCAGCCATATGCCTCGGACGAACAGGAGTCAGATGCTCAATTTGATGCCGACAGCTTGTCCCGGACGCGACGACGATTGGATCGACTCCAAGCTCTAGAATCTGGTCCGCGAGCAGTTTTCCAACTTTGATCGAGAGTGCATACTTTGACTCGAGCGCTCCGAACGCTCCCGCCATTCCGCAGCAGCCGGTGTTTAGGAGAATACTCTTTCGACCAGGCAACCGGTCCACAAGCCGCGCCAGAAACTGCGGATTCACGATCGCCTTGACGTGACAATGCGCATGGATGGCAACGGTTTCCTTTTTCCCGGAGAATCCGAGCGCACCTGGATTCTCTCGCAGAAAGTTCTCCATGAACTGTTCGAACAAGAAGCAACGGTTCGCGACGTCCTCCGCCGCGGCTAAACGAAGTTCCCGATAATCCTCGGCGAACATCGAATAACACGACGGCTCGAGGAACAGAATTGGAGTGTCTCGGCGCGCGCGGCGTTTCGCGTCCAGGAGGCTGAGGTTGTGGCTCCCAAGCCGCGCGGCCCTGTCCAAGTTTCCCTGGCTGAACGCGGGCCGCCCACAGCAGGCGCGGCCTTCGAGCAGCTCCACCTCGAATCCAGCCGCCTCCAAGACGGCGACTGCCGCTTTGCCAATGTGCGGTTCGTGATACCGCACGAAGGTGTCGTCCCAAAGGATTACCTTGCCGCGATTCACATTGGACGATCGACTGCGCCCGTTGAACCATCGGTCAAAACGTTCGAACGCGAAGCTCGGCAATGGACGCGCTTCGGAGACTCCCGCAACTCGCTTCAAGATCCGCCGAAACCAGGGAGCTAACAGACTCGAGTTGGCTAACGTAGGTGCAAAACAACCGAGTTCCCCGAGCAAGTCCACCGAACTGAACATCCATTCGCGAAATGACAGACCGCTCCGGCGATGCCGCGCATTCAACAACTCGGCCTTGAGCAGCGAAAGATTGACGTTTGATGGGCATTCGCTCGTGCATGCTTTGCACGAAAGGCAGTTGCTCAGCGCGGCCTCCAATTCCTCGGCATGCAGCGGATCCTCGCAATCACCAAATCGCAATTCCAGCGCCGCACGAATCGTGTTCGCGCGGCCGCGTGTGGACATGATCTCATCTCCGGTCGCCAGAAACGTCGGGCACATCGTCGGCGCCGACTTGCGGCAGCCGCCGCATCCGTTGCATTGCTCAAGGTTTCCGGCGAACGAACCGTCCTTCGCAGCAAACGCAAGAACAGGATTGAATGGAAGCCTCAGTTCGTAACCACCGCCCATCCGCAGGTTTCGATCGAAACGATACCGTCCATCGCCAACGATTTTTCCGGGATTCAGATGCATGCCCGGATCAAACGAGGTCTTGATCTCCCGCATGGCGCTCAACAATTCTTCGCCCAATTGCTCTTTCAGAAACTCGGTACGCGCGATGCCAACGCCATGTTCAGCAGCCAAGGATCCTTTGAACTTGCGGACCAGCGCCGAGACCTCGTCGGCCAATTGCCGGAACTTCCGCACATCGCCGGCGCTATGCAGATCCAGCACGGGGCGAATATGCAAGAGCCCGGCCGCGGCATGCCCATAGTAACAGGCCTCTACACCGATGGATTTCATCAGGGAATCGAGACTTGCGACGTACTCGGGCAAATGCTCTGGTTTTACCGCCGTGTCTTCAATTCCCGTCACGGGCTTGGCGCTTCCTTTGCAGCCTGTGAGCAAGGAAAGACCCGCCTTGCGGAGAGCCCAGACCATGTCCATCTCCGCGCGCGATCGAAGCGTCAAGGTCCGGAGCCCCAATCGCATTTTTGCCACGCTCTCCAGCCGATCCTCGACGTCCTCGTAGAACTCAACCATTAGAATCGATTCGCATGGACGCGCGTCGAGATCCAATAAGTCGCGGGCGGACTGGAACGGAATCTGACCGCGCGTCTGATCGAACAGAACCCGGTCGATGTGCTCGACGGCAGCCGGCCGGAGGGGCAGCAGCGCGACGGTGGCCTGCATCGCTTCCGAAACCGATGCAAAAAAGATCAGGCAAAGCCCCTTCTCACGCGGGACCGGAACAATCTTTAGTTCGGCGCTCTGAATGGCCGCCAATGTGCCTTCGCTCCCGGAAAGAATCTGGCTCAAATCATCCGAGTCCTTCATGCAACGCCCAATGCCGTACGCGGGCCATCGCTTCAAGAGTCCATCCGGTGTGCGCTCAGAGATTTGTGTGGCATATCTGCGCACCAGATCCGCGATCAGGCGCCGTTGTTTTGGAAGTGACGTGAGGCCTTTCCCCACGGTTTCGACAGTTCCATCCGCGAGGATCACTTCGAGCGATTCGAGATGGTCGGCGGTCGTTCCATAAACGGGAACATGCGCACCCGAAGAATTGTTTGCGATCATCCCGCCCAGAGTCGCGCGGGAGCTCGTGGCAACATCCGGTCCAAAACAGAATCCGTGCGGACGCAAGAACGCGTTTAACTGATCCAACACCACTCCAGCGCCTACGCGAACGGTTCGGCGATCCAGATTTAATTCGGTTATTTGCCGGTTATGCCGCGCAAAATCGATGACAAGACCATCGCCGATCGCGCCTCCCACAAGCCCGGAGCCGGCGCCCCGCGGAATAACTGAAAGACCGGCCGCCGCCGCCCCTCGAATCACCGCCACCGCCTGTTCTGCCGTGCTGGGAAACGCGATCCCCGCCGGTTCAATTCGGTAGATCGAAGCGTCCGTGGAATACAGTTGCCGCGTTAACGGATCGAAGGCGATCTCGCACCCCGAGGCTGCCAATATCCGTCTTTGCCGCTCTGAAATCATTAATCTCTTTGGGAACGGCGATGATCATCAAACCTGGAAGCCTCCGGTTCAAAGAATATTGGCGGCTAGCTCGGCCAATTCGGAGCGCTCTCCCTTCTGCAACTCGATGTGAGCAGCGATCGGCTGAGATCGAAACCGGCTGACGAGGTAATTGAACCCGTTTGACGAAGAATCCACATAGGGATTGTCAATTTGATAGGGATCGCCGGTGAACACGATTTTCGTTCCCTGTCCGACTCGCGTAACGATGGTTTTTACTTCCAATGGCGTGAGATTTTGCGCTTCGTCAATGATCATGAACTGATTGGCAATGCTGCGTCCGCGTATGTAACTCAACGCTTCGACGACGATTACACCCGAGCGAATCAAATCATGCGTCCGGCGTTGCTCATTGCCCATGTTCAAATCCCCGAGCAACTCAAGGGTGTCTTGGATGGGCTGCATCCACGGAGTAAGTTTTTCCTCGAGGGAACCCGGAAGAAATCCGAGCTCCTTCCCCATCGATACGGTGGGCCGGGCGACCACAAGCCGCCGAAACTCGCGGTCTGTCACCGTCCGTTTCAATCCCGCGGCCAGAACCATGAGGGTTTTGCCGGTTCCGGCTTTCCCCATCACGGTTACCAGTTTGACGCGTTCGTCGAGCAATGCGTCAAACGCAAAACGCTGCTCGCGATTCCGGGGTTTCACACCCCAGATTCCCTCCCGATGTTCGTTGATTGGAACAAGCTTCTTGCCGGTGGGATCGACCTTCGCAAGCGCGGTATGTTTCGGGTGGGAGGCCTCGCAAAGGGTGCAGTATTCGTTCGGATCATAAGCGCGCCCATCGTCGAGATCGAGTTTTCCACTGGAACGGAACAGCGCCATCTGTTCGGCGCTGACATACCGTTCGATCATCCCTGTGTAGAGATCCTTTAGAAGGACGCGGTCGGTTTCATAGTCCTCCGCTTGCACCCCGAGAGCGTCCGCTTGGATCCGAAGATTGATGTCCTTTGTGACGAGAATGGTGGGGATCTTGGGGCGCGATTTGTGGAGCGCGACGGCCACGCTTACGATCCTGCTGTCCACCGATCCATTCCCGTTGCGCGTGCCCGCGTGCCCATTCTTGGCGCCGAGAAGAATCCTTAGAAATCCGCCGTTTCGCAACCGAACACCGTCGCTGAGCTGACCATCGCAGCGCAGACTGTCCAAGGTGCGGCTGACGGTGCGCGCATTGCGTCCCAACTCGCTGGACTCGCGCTTGAACCGGTCTATCTCTTCGAGAACTTCGATGGGAATCAGGACGTTGTTATCCTGAAAACTAAGAAGAGCGTTCGGATCGTGGAGAAGAACGTTTGTGTCAAGAATGTAATTTTTCACGCGCCGAAGATGGGAGCTTAACCAATGCCATTCGCTTGTACCACTGTTTCAACCGACTGTGTAAGTCCGGCAACTTGTAGTGCCCCGTGTATAAAAAATTACCCAGAATCCCGAACAGATCAAAGTCAACGAAACGTGGACGCGCATCGAGGAGAAAAGCCCGATCCTGAAGCATCTGCTCGAAAGGCACCAAACGTTGCTGTAATTCCTCCAGGAGTTCGTTTTTCGCCTCGCGCCAATGCTCCAGACAGCCTCTTCCGAATTTGCGCTCTTTGTGGCGAACGAACCTCAGACGATCGCTGACTGGCACGGTTTCCGTGTAGTAAATGTCGTTCAGCTTGAAGCCGACGCCTTCGATCTCGTTTTCGATGCACCGCCAGAGAATAGTCTGCACTCCTTCCCACTGGCGCGGAAACAGACCGAGGCCCAGCTTTTCATCGAGATATTTCGCAATGACTTGCGAGTCCTCCGCCGTCTCGAAAACCACCGATTTCCGATCCTTTAGAACCGGGACTTGATAATACCGCTGGCGTGTCAACCGCCAAATGAGCGCTCGATCGCCATTGGGGACATTAATAACTTTGAATCGGACACCCGAGAATTCGAGAATGCGCCTTTGAGCAATGCAATAGGGACTGTAAGGGATCTGATAGAGTTCGATCATCTCGGTCTGAAACCCACCCCGCCCTGTCGCTGACTCGAAACCAAGCGGCCTGCCCCGCCGAAACTCCGTGGCCAAGAGGCTGCGACGACCTTCAGGACAGGACCACGAACAAAAACACGCATCGCGCTCGGCACGATTCGACTCTAGGTATCTCCCCATGCGGTGACAAGTTGAAATCCCGAGCCGGAACACAATTCTCTCGCCCAGCGAGCCAGGCCAATTATATTGATCGCATGAATCACATCGGGATCGGTTACGATGTCCACAAGTTGGTGGAGGGGCGCCGGCTTATTTTAGGCGGCGTGGAGATCCCCCATTCGAAGGGTCTGGAAGGCCATTCGGACGCGGATGTATTGCTGCACGCGATTTGCGATGCGATTCTCGGGGCTATGGGAGAGAAAGACATTGGACACCTGTTTCCGAACACCGATCCTCGCTGGCACAACGCGTCGAGCAAGATCTTCCTGAAAGAGACCGCCCGCCAAGTGGCCTTTCACGACGGACGAGTTGTCAATGTGGACGCAACCGTGATCGCCGAAGAACCCAAGATTTCGGGGTTTATTGCCGCGATGAAAGAGAATATCGCCCGGGAGTTGGGTGTCAGCTCCAAGCGGATCGGCGTCAAGGCGACCACCAACGAACAGATCGGATTTATAGGCCGTGGAGAAGGAATCGCCGCAATGGCAGTCGCAAGTGTCGAGCTGCCCAAGTAATTATGGCGAAGTGCGAGATTAGTTGGACAAACCGCAGCGAGGACGGAGTGAAACGCGACATGAATGTGCGCAAAGCCGGCGACCGATGGCTTTTTTTTAAGCGAGAAAAGCGTTACGATCGATGGGAACCTCTGGAAGACCCTCCATTGGAGGACTGGCTCGAGCTTCTCGACGGCGTTCGACGGCGCGTCGGACGCCGTCTGCTCAAGCCGCAAGAGGAAGACCGGGTAAAGAGAGCAATCTTGACAAGGTATCCGATGACCGAGCTATAGGTTAGGTTTCGAGGCATAGATCCTCGATGCGAGGCGGAAAACGAAATCCTCGAAGGCGGTGTGCTGGAGGAATAGAACCCAAAGTTCCCGACGATATCTTGCTTCCGCGAAAGTTAACGGTTGAATTCGTTTCGAAACTGGTAAAAAAAGACGTGTTGTGTTTCCGAGTGAATCTCGGATCCCTCACAGGAGTGCGCACTAAAAACGCATAGGAATTATGAGCTCTAGAATAGCGGTAGTTGACGACGAGTCGGCGATCTGTTCGCTATTGAAAGCATTCCTCACCAAAGCGAACTACCAAGTTTCCACTTTCGGAGACGCCGCCAGCCTGGATAGCGCTTTCGAAACGTCGCAACCGGACGTGATTCTCCTGGATCTGAAACTGCCGGACGCCGATGGACTGGAATTGCTGCCGCAACTGAAACGGAAGTGGCCGCAAACCGAGGTCATCATTCTGACTGGCCATGCAACGCTCGATGCCGCGGTCAGCGCGACAAAACTGGGAGCTTACGATTTTCAGAAAAAACCGTTTGAGCACAAATCCCTCCTTCTTTCCGTCGAGCGGGCCATCGAACACAAGCAGTTGACCGAGCAAGCCAGTTCGTTGCGGCAAGCCCTTTCCACCATGAGCGGCGGATCATCCGCTATTTTTCAGAGCGCGGCCATGAAGGGAGTCGTGCGCACAGTCGAGCGAGTCGCGCCGAGCGATGTTTCAATTCTGATTACCGGCGAGAGCGGCACCGGCAAGGAAGTGATTGCGGACCTCATTCACGCCCTTAGCGCACGCGCCAAGGGTCCGTTCATTAAGATTAACTGCGCCGCGCTTCCTCGCGAGTTGATTGAGAGCGAACTCTTCGGCTCCATGAAGGGAGCTTACACAGGCGCGCAATCGGACCGCGAAGGACTGTTTCGCCAAGCGGAAGACGGCACCCTGCTGCTCGATGAATTGGCCGAGATGCCGGTGGACACTCAGAGCAAGCTTCTTCGCGTGTTGCAGGACAAAGAATACAGACCGGTTGGTGGCCGAACCGTGTTCAAGGCGGACTGCCGCGTGATCGCGGCGACCAATTTGGACGTGGACTTGGCAATCAAAGAGGGGAAGCTAAGGCAAGATCTCTATTACCGGATCGGGACGATTTCAATTTGCCTCCCACCCCTGCGCGAAAGGCGCGAAGACATTTTACCGTTGGCGAACTCATTCTTGAGACGGTACGCCGCGCAGGCGGGGCTGACGATCACGGGTTATTCTCCCGCCGCGACCGAACTTCTGCAAAAATACGATTGGCCCGGAAACGTGCGCCAACTGCAAAATCAAGTCCAAAGGGCGGTGTTGGTGACGGAATCGAAAACTGTGGAAGCCGGCGACTTGTCAATCGGCGAACCGGCGGCCGAACAAGACCAGTCGGATTTCACACTCCTTGAAGAAATGGAGCGGAACACGATTATTCAACTTCTTAAAGAGACTGGAGGTAATAAGCTCGAAGCCGCCAAACGCTTGGGGATCGGACGCCAAACGCTCTATAATAAGATTAAGGCTTACGACATCGACACGTGATTCGGAAATCCGGAACCGAGAATTCTTCAGGCTTCAGAATTAATCGCCGGCAGTTTCTTCCGCAGCCATCCATTATTGGCGATTACCCGGTACGCGTGTTTTCCGGACATGCGCTCCCGCCAGAATTCCCCGCCCGCACGCTCGAGAATCAATCCGCCCGCGGCGATATCCCAAAGACGAATTCTCGGCTCGAGATAAGCGTCGAATCTCCCGCTCGCAACATAGACAAGGCCGAGCGCTGCCGCCCCCATGATCCGGACTTTGCGAGCGCGGCGCATCAAATATTCAAAAACCGGAAGCATCTGCTTGATCGTGCGAGGGAACTTGGAGACACCTATTGAGACAATCGAATCGGCCAACCGCGCACGGCTGCTCGCGCGAATGATCGATCCATTCATCCGTGCAGCACCCCCGCGAATCGCCGTCCACATTTCGTCGCAAAACGGATCATAGACCACCCCAACAACCGTTTCATAGGCATCCGGCCCGCTGACGCGTTTGGATGCCGATTCCGTTCCAGTCCGAATTTGAAGCGCGATCGAAATGCAAGCGTGCGGAATGCCAAACGCAAAATTGACCGTTCCGTCGATGGGATCCACAACCCAGCGTTCAGCAGACTCTTGGTCTCCAACAACACCCTCCTCTCCTAGGATCGCAATTCCCGGAAAAGAACGCTCCAAAGCCCGTTCGATTTGATTCTGTGACCGAACATCAAGCTCGAGCTTGATGTCGTGCCGATAACTCTGGTTGACGCGCTTTACTCGGTTCAAATTGCTCCGAAGCATCTTCCCGACGTCCCGTGAGGCCGCGGCAGCGCAATCCAACGCTTTCTTCAATTGTTTCTCGTTCATTCGTCAAAGGAAGGTATCGGCGCGGCGTCAGTCGGTAATCATCGAGACGCTCTCCTCGTCGTGTTCGTCAGGAGAAGACCCGCGTTGCATCGCTCTTTCGAGCGCGACTTTAAGAGTGTACCGGTTGTTCGGAGTAATAACGATGGATCGCCTCAAGCCTTTCTTCCTCCGAATTACCAGCACGCGATGGCTTGGCTGAAACGTGTTCGACCAGTTTTCAGTCCATCCGGACGGACGGCGTTTTGAAACAGATTCGATCTCCCGAAAGTCAAGACGCCTGAGACACATTCCGAAAAGAAGGATTCGAAAGTCATCGCGCGAAACTCGATATCGGAGTTGGGCCACCACCCAGGAACACACGATCACAAAGATCAGGAAGCCCAATGCGATGAAAACGAATGCTTTCATAGATTTGAATTCCTCCGAACTTATTTCTTTTCCGGTTCGGGGATCTTGATGACCTGCCCAACGAGGATTCGATCCGGGTTCAGTCCTGGATTCGCGCCTTCCACCTGTTTAACGCTGATAGACCTTAGCCCCTGTTTTTCAAATTCCAGGTTGTAGTATTTGACGATTTCCCCCAAAAACTCGCCCGGTTTTACTTCGTAATCGAAGGTCGTGCCGCTACCGGAATTGCCGTGGCTTGGACCTCGGGACGGAGCTGCCGCTACTGGGAGCTTCGCAAGATCTCGAATACTCTTGAGAAGGAGCGCTTTGTCCGCCTCCCGTTTCCCGTCGATTTCCTTGAGTTTGTCAACGTATTGCTTTAATTCGTCCCTCGTGACAACGTTTTCTGGAGCGCGAGCGCTCCGTTCCTTGAGCGCTTCCACATCCCGGCTTAAATTGCCCAGACGCAAATCGAGTTCCTGCTGCCTCCTTAGGATGAGCTGCTGATTCTCGAGCATGTCGCTGATCTTGGCGCTGAGTGCGCGGTATCTTTCATATTCAGCGTTTTGTTCCAACGCCGCCGCCGCCGAGTTCTGCGCAGACAGTTCGATCGGGAAAACCGCGATAGCGGCGACAGAAAGGAGGAACAGATCTTTCATGCGTAGAAAATAAAAGTCTTGAACAGAAGCTTCAAGCGCTAAGAACAACCGTTCGTTTTGAGGAAGTTGACGGCTGCCGAATACAAGCTGCGAAACCGGCGCCGTTTTTGTTTGTAATCTCATTGTTGTGCTGTCTCCTAGTTTGAGACAATGCGGTTTTTCAAACGAAGTGAATCTCGAATCTCTCAGCACGACGATGAAAATCACCGATTTTCTTCAGTGGAGCAGCGCCCGCTTGGAGGAACTGGGTGTTGAGTCAGCCCGATTGCAGTCCGAACTGTTGCTGGAGCATGTTCTTAAGGAGCCGCGTCTCGAGTTGCTGCTGAATCAAAACAGAGATCTCACGGACAATGAACAAAAGCATCTTTTCGGCCTGGTGGAGCGCCGCAGTCAACGCGAACCGCTGCAACATATTATCGGTGCAACGTGCTTCTGCGGCTTGGAAATCCGGGTCAGTTCGAGTGTTTTGATCCCGCGGCCGGAAACCGAACTGCTTGCGGAGTTTGCCTGGAAACATTTGTCCCGAGAATATTCCTCACGTAATTCACCTTTGACGCTTCTGGATTTTGGCACTGGCAGCGGATGCGTGTCGATTGCGGTTGCGGTTAATTGTCGAAAGGTGCACGCATGGGCAATCGACGTTTCACAGGAGGCAATTGAGGTTGCCCGTGCAAATGCCGAATGCAACGGTGTCGGCGGGCGAATTCAGTTCATCCAAAGCAACGGGTTTTCGTCACTGCCAAACGGACTCCAGTTCGACTTGATTGTCTCGAATCCTCCCTATGTTCCACATGGCGAAATCCAAGGCTTGGAACCGGAGGTTCGGGATCATGATCCACACGTCGCCCTGGATGGCGGATTTGATGGGCTTGATTTTTTCCGGCTAATCGCGGGCGAAGCAGGCGCTTTTCTCCGATCGGGCGGCGGCGTAATGGCCGAATTCGGAGACGGTCAAAACGCGGCAATTCGCGAGATTTTTGAACAGCATCAATGGAAGATTGACTGCATTGAAGAGGATCTCAACGGCACTCCGCGATTCTTGATTGCGCTGCCATCCAAATCTTTGAAAGATCTACGATAACTTGAAATCATCGTTTCAGGATCATAAACGCAACAAAATAAATGGATAGCCTGTTCATTAAAGGCGGCGTTCCCCTCCACGGGGATGTGACCGTGAGCGGCGCGAAGAATGCGGTTCTCCCAATTATGGCAGCAACGCTGCTGACGCCGGAGCTCTGCATCATTCGCCGAGTTCCTCAACTGAGCGATGTTGAGTTCATGGGGGAAATCTTGCGATCGCTCGGCGCCGAGGTCCGCTCTGAAGGAGATACACTTTTTATTCAAGCGAAAGCTATACGGGGAATCGGCGATTATGAGTTGATCCGGAAGATGCGGGGGTCAATTTGCATTCTGGGCCCTCTTTTGGCGCGGCTGAAAAAAGCAAAGGTCTCCCTTCCCGGCGGGTGCGTCATCGGATCGCGACCGATCGATCTGCACTTGAAAGGACTGCGGGAGCTAGGGGCAAAGATCAAGATCGTTAATGGTTACGTATCCGCATCAACTCCGAGACTTCTTGGAGCCGATCTCTTTCTGGGTGGCCGATCAGGTCCGACCGTCCTTGGCACTGCGAACATCATGATGGCCGCAACTCTCGCGGAAGGGATCACTACTATTGAAAGCGCCGCGTGCGAGCCCGAGGTTGTCGATTTGGCAAATTTCCTAATTGCGATGGGAGCCGGGATTGTGGGCGCTGGAAGCCCAACAATCACGGTCACGGGTGTAAAAACTCTGCACGGAGTCGATCACGAAGTCATCCCGGACCGAATCGAGGCTGCCACGTTCGCGATCGCCGCAGCCGCAACGAACGGAGAGATTACGATCCATGGGGCTCGTCCGGACCATATGCACGCGGTCCTGGACAAACTTCGTGAAGCCGGTGTAAAGATCGAAAGACGAGGCGCAACACTAACCGTGCGAAGAGGGCGAGGCTTAAAACCAGTTGATATCACGACACTTCCGTACTCTGGCTTCCCTACGGACGTTCAGGCCCAGATGATGGTTCTGATGGCGCTGAGCCCGGGAATCAGTATTATTACCGAACGAGTATTCGAATCCCGATTCATGCACGTTAGCGAAATCTCGCGTTTGGGTGCGGACATTGCTATCGAAGGACCTAGCGCTATAGTAAAGGGTGGCAAGCCAATGAGCGGCGCGCCAGTAATGGCCAGTGATCTTCGGGCATCCGCCGCTCTTGTAATAGCGGGTTTGGTGGCCCGCGGTGGCACGCTTGTAAAGAGAATTTATCATTTGGATCGCGGGTACGAGAACTTAGACGTCAAACTGAGAAACCTGGGCGCACGTATCGAAAGAGTGGAAGAATAAATGAAACAGGTAATTGCGATCGCGCTCCTCCTGGCCGCATTTGGAATCGTAAAGCAGATTTTCATCGCTTATGAGTCGGCACAACGAGAGGAACGGGCTGCGGAACATCCGCAAGATCAAGTCGTCAGGCCGCCGGAAAACCTTCCCGGCCTCCCGGTTTCTCTGGAATCCTCATTGGAAACCGCCCGAAATGCTGGCGCCGACGGTTTAGGCGCTTTCTTGAATCAATACCGACATGCCATCAGAGATCCGCGACTTTCGGAGATTGAGCTCGATTACGTGGTTCTGGTGAGTCACAAGAATCCCGCCGAGGCGCGCCACGTATTCAATACCGTGCAGCAGCGGACTCGAGAATCATCGCCACTGTTTGCGCGCGTCAACAAGCTCAAGGCGGCTTACCAATGACCACGTGTTCAGGAACCGGTTTTGGACTCCTCACTCTATTCAATCCTACTAGAACGGGAGCCAATTCCGCAGCTCGGAAAGATTCTGGTTTTTCGCTAGAATTGCGGGTTCTAACCGAATACCTTCAGGCGATAGTCTAATCTCAACCTGCGAGGTATTTATGGATATGATTTTTGCGTGCCCGAACTGCAAGCAACAACTCGAAGCGGAGGCTTCAATGGCCGGAAACGAGATCGCTTGCCCCTCTTGCAGCACCGCAATTGTGATTCCCGAAGCGGATATTATGAACGTTCGCGCTAATGCGCTCGCCACATCGGCGGGGGCAAAAGAGGAGTATCACTTCAAAGTGCCGGACCATGTGGAGCCTACGGAAACCTTAATTCAAAAGCCGAAACCGCCGCTTGAAGTGACAGCCAAAGATGGGGATAAAAAGCTTCGAATGAAGTGCATCCGGCGCACGGATTGCGTCGAAGTTGGCAAAGACCGTTTCGACGAGATTGTCACGGAAATCCTAAGCAACATCGGTGAATCCAATATTAAGAGTATCACGCCGCTCACCTATACTCACATAGATCTTGGATCCCGGCAATTAATGACGGACTTCGGGGTGATGATCGTGTATAGAGGATAATCTCTCCGGGATCGATCCCAATCCAATCCAGGCTGCAGCAAGGCGGCAAAAGCCCTTCCAGGCAAGGATGTTTTTCCCCTTGAGAGCCAATGAACGCGCAACGCCCCGCCTCCTTGACTTGAATTTTTTGCTCCGATACCGTTCCACGATGAAAGTTTGGATTCTCCGAACCGCCTTGGTTTTGATTGGCATTCTTGTTTTGCCGCGGAACACTCCGGCCCCGCTGATTTATCGCGCTGGCGAAGGGTGGTACTATGAGCCGGTCGGTGGCGGCAATTGGGTCAAACAGCTTCCAAAAGAACAATTGGCAACGGCGGATGAGGCTTTCGAGAAACGGGACTTTGAAATCGCGTTAAGAAGCGCCCGCCGCGTCGTGCGAGCCTGGCCCTACTCGGATTACGCACCTCGCGCGCAATATTTGCTCGGTCGTTGCTACGAAGAAAAGGGGAACGATGAGAAGGCATTCAAGGAGTACCAAAAAGTCCTCGAGAAATTTCCAAAATCTGAATTATACGATGAGATTCTCGGCAGGCAGTTTGAAATTGCTAACCGGTATCTGAACGGGCAGAGATTCAAACTTTTCGGGAGGCTGCCCATGTTCAAGTCCATGGATAAGACAGCTCAAATGTACGAGAAAGTGATCAAGAACGGCCCCTACAGCGATATTGCCGGCCAGGCGCAGCTCGATATTGGACTTGCACGGGAAAAACAGTCAAACTTCATGAATCGCATCGACCCCTACCGTGAAGCGGTTAAGGCCTATGAACTGGCTGCTGATCGCTACCATGACAGGGGAAAAATTGCCGCGGAAGCGCTTTACAAAGCGGGTCTCGCCTACAGAAAACAGGCCAAGAAGGCTGAATACGACCAAAGCGTCGCGGGAAAGGCGATCACGACATTCTCGGATTTTGCGAGCCTTTACCCGAACGACCCCCGAGTTCCAGAAACGAAACAAATTATTCAAGATCTCAGAACGGAACAGGCGAGAGGGAGTTTCGAAATTGCCAGATTCTACGAGAGCAAGAGGTTGTGGGACGGAGCGCTTGTTTACTATAACGAAGTTCTGCTGAACGACCCGAATTCGCAGTTCGCGGAAGAAGCGAAACGGCGCATTGACGAGCTCAAACAGCGGACCGACCACCAGGCCGCCGCGAAATAAGATGATTTCCCTTGGCCGAATTCTCTGCGTCACTGTCATTGCCGCAAGCATGACTGGGTGCGCAAGTTATCGGCTCGGGCCGGCTACGGACGTCGAAAGCGGCCAAAGATCTATCGAAGTCGCCCCGTTTTCGAACGAAACACTGGAACCGCGCGCCGGCACCACTATCACCTCCGCGTTACGCAAATCTCTGGGGCAAGACGGCACTTACCGCCTTGAGACCCGCGGACATGGAGACATCTACGTGACAGGTGTCGTGACCCTGTTTGACCGCGAAGCCGTTTCTTATCAACCAAACGACATACTTGCAGCCCGGGATTTCCGGCTTCGAGTTGCCGCGAAGATCACGGCAATCGATCGTATTACAGGCAAAACGATCCTTGATCGGCAAGTTGAGGGCCGCACCAGCCTGCGAATTGGAGTTGACCTGCCAAGTGCCGAGCGACAGGCAATGCCGTTGATGGCCGAGGATTTGGCGCGCAACGCCACGTCCCTCTTGGTGGACGGGACCTGGTAGGCAAATCGGCGCAAACAAACAGCAGTCAACGATGGCAGGGCACAGCAAATGGTCGAAGATTAAACGTTTCAAGGGCGTACTTGACGCGAAACGCGGGCGAGTTTTTGCGAAGCTTTCGAAGGAAATCACTGTTGCCACGAAGATTGGCGGAGGAAATCCGGACATGAACCCCCGCCTTCGTCTAGCGTTGCTCAAGTGCCGGGACGCGAACATGCCGTCGGAGAACATCGAACGAGCGATCAAGAAAGGAACCGGGGGCGGCGAAGACACAAATTTTGAGGAACTCACCTACGAGGTTTACGGCCCAAACGGTGTGGCGATCCTCGTGGAAATCACAACGGACAATCGAAACAGAGCCGCGGCGGAAATGCGCAGCTTGCTTTCGAAGAACGGAGCCTCGCTCGCCACATCCGGCTCTGTTTCAAGATTGTTCAACCGCAAAGGCCAATTGATTATTTCCCGTGAAGCGGCGAACGAGGACAAGGTCATGGAAGCAGCTCTGGAGGCGGGAGCGGAAGATTTTAAGGCGGATTCCGAGGGATACGAAATTCTGACCGACCCGGCTGATTTCGAATCGGTTCACAAGGCGATCGAAGCCCGAGGTCTCCGATGCGATGCCGCACAGGTCACTTCCATCCCGATGATCACAGTACCGCTTAACGACCCCTCCGCAAGTTCGTCCCTTTCCAAGCTGATTGAGGCATTGGAAGACCATGACGATGTGAGAGAGGTCCACTCGAATGCCGAATTCGCCGACGAAACGGGCTAGAAATTGAGGGACTCTTGAACTGCGACTCTTCGGGCAACTGTAGTGATCTTCCCAAGTCAATCTCGCTTTATCTCTAGAAGGGATGAACGCATTGGCGCCTGAAAAGCCGTCCGAGGAACCTTAAGAATGCACCGATCGAAGGAGTCCTTGCCAACCCGCCTGCTCCGCTTGCTGGCGCGATCGATCTACTCGCATCCCCGTTTCTTCTTCTATCCGCAAGCTCTTCTGGTCCTCGCTTGCCTGTCCTACACAATCGCGCGATTAGAGTTCAGCACGAGCCGAAACGACCTTGTCGGTTCCGAAAAACGTTATCATCAAAACTTTCTAAATTACAAAAAGGAGTTTCAGGTACGGGATGATTTGGTGGCGGTGATCGAGAGCGAAAACACGGAGAAAAACAGGCAGTTCGCGGAGCGGCTTGGCGCCAAACTCGAAGCTGAATCCAACATGTTCCAGGATGTCTTCTTCAAGGGTGATCTTGCGATGATGGGGCCGAAGGCGCTCCTGTTCCTCCCGGAGACAACATTGGATCAGTTGCTTGAAACACTGAAACAATACCGTCCGTTTATCCAAGACTTTGGGCAGGCAACCAATATTGGATCGCTCTTTCGGAAGATCAATGAGCAATTCCGTACGGCGGAACGAAACGGTGCGTCCGAAAACGAATCTTTATTGAAGGCCCTCCCGGCGATTACCCGAATTGTGCGCCAAGCAACGGACAGCTTGAAAAGGCCGGGCACACCTCCATCGCCCGGAATAACCGCCCTGTTCGGAGACAATGGCCAAGCCAGCCAAGAACAGTACATCACTTTCGCGAACGGGAGAATCAACCTAGTCTCCGCCATCGTTCCAGAGGATATTCCTTCCGGTCACGCGATTAGCCGGCTGCGCGAATTAGTGCGAGAAACTCAGATCGAAGTGCCTGGAGTAAACGTCGGCATTACCGGTGAGACGGTGCTGGAATACGATGAAATGCAACAGGCGCGCAAAGACTCGACGATGGCGAGCATAGCCGCCCTCGTTCTTGTGGGCATCATCTTTGTCTCAGCCTATCGAGAGATTGGCAGACCGCTAAAAGCCACGGCCTGCCTTCTGGTGGGCCTAATCTACACCCTGGGCTACACCACTCTAACCGTGGGCCATCTAAACATACTGACCGTGACATTCCTGCCGATTCTCATCGGATTGGCAATCGACTTCGGTGTTCATCTAATCACCCGTTACGAAGAGGAATTGCGAAATGGCGAACCCGAACAGATCGCTCTTGAAAAAGCACTGGTTAATACCGGTTCTGGCATCTTCACAGGGTGTTTCACGACTTCAGGGGCTTTTTTTGCGATGGCTCTGACAGATTTCAAGGGAATTCAAGAGATGGGAATTATCACGGGCGGTGGAATGCTCATCTGTTTGGTTCCGATGCTCACTCTCCTTCCCGTCCTTCTGCGGAGCGAGAAAGCCCATTCACCCGCGCACCGGTTGTCGATCCCGAATCGAAGGGCAAACATCGAACGGCTGTGGATGGAACGGCCTGCGATTATTGTAACTGCTGGGATTGTCCTCTGCGGACTTGCCGTCACTCAATTTCCCAAGGTTTATTTCGACTACAATCTCTTGAACATGCAATCAAAGGGCCTTTCAGCGGTGGTTTTCGAGAAGAAACTCATTGAAAACGCAACGAAATCGGTCCTTTTCGCGGCAGTCATCGCCGACTCAGCGAAGGAGGCTGCGGATCTCGAATTCGATATCTCCAACCTCTCCAGCGCTGCCAGCATCGACTCGATGAGCCGGTTTCTCACCGAGGATCAGACCGGGAAATTTCCCAAAGTCGGGCAAATAAAGGAAGCGATTCAATCGCTGGAATTTAGCGAGCTCGATTCAAGGCCGGTTGATCTTTCGGAATTGAGCCAAACTTTATATTATACGCAAGGCTGGTTGGGTTTTGCGTCCCGCCAGATTCCCGATGATAAAAAAGCATCTGTCGCGGTTGCGCTGGATACGCTTAGGGAGGCCATAACAGAACTCCGCGCCGGAATCGTCAACGATGACTCGCGACAAGTCGCATCCAAAATGAAAGCCTTTCAAGACGCCCTCTTCAGTGATATCCGGAACACCTTTGGGTCTCTCATGCGTCAAGAAAACCGTGATCCTCTCCGCATCAAAGATCTGCCCGAGCCCCTCAAGCATCGATTCATTGGCATCAATGGCAAGCACCTCCTCCAGGTGTATCCCAAAGGAAATGTCTGGGAGCGCGATGAGCAGGAGCTCTTCGTCAGCCAGCTTCGAACCATTGACCCGAATGTTACAGGAACACCCGTCCAACTTCTGGAGTACACGACGCTTTTGAAGGCAAGTTATGTCGAAGCGGCCTGGTATTCACTTGCAGCGATTGTTATCCTTGTTTTCATGCACTTCGGCACGGTTTCGAGTGTTTTTCTCGGACTCCTTCCTGTTGCAGTTGGAACAATTTGGATGATTGGCGTAATGGGTGCGTTGCAGATCCCGTTTAATCCCGCGAACATTATGACGTTGCCGCTCGTTATCGGAATCGGAGTCACGAACGGCATCCATATCTTGAGCCGCGTCGTCGAGGAAGGAACGGGGAGAATCCTTGGGAAAAGCACTGGAAAAGCCGTTGTTATTTCAGGGCTGACAACGATCGCAGGTTTCGCAAGCTTGATCCCGGCGAAACATCAAGGAATATCGAGCCTGGGGATCGTAATGTCAGTTGGGGTGGGCGCTTGCATGGTTGCCGCCCTTACGATCCTTCCAGCCCTCATCAGCCTAAACACTAGTTTTGTCACGGGGCAAAAAAAACCCAGTGGCGACAATGCACGATCGACACTGGGTCGGGAGGAACCGAGGTAAGAAACCTCAATTGATGGCCAAATCATAATTATCGATTGATAAAAAGTCAAATTCTAAATGAATAAGTGGAAACAATGGCGAAATAGATTGAATTCGGATAGCTTCCGGAACCTGTATCGTTATAGCTGGTAGTTTGTCGTTTTTTGGTTTGCTTTCACAACGCCAGTCCACACCCAATAATTCATGGAATTCAGCAAATCATTTTATTCATAAAACATTCGTTATTAATAACATGCAACTAAACTGGGCATTTGTCACTCTTGGACTGGCGCTTGGGGCAAGTGAAATATGTTCAAATGCAGCGCCTTCCCGTTCATCGGATCGGCAATTCTATCGCGCTGGCGACTTGAGTCTGGTCCCAGGTGATGCGGCTGAGCAAATCGGACCACTTTACTCCGTTTCGAGGCACGGACCCGAAACGAGTCGAACGTTTTCACCTGTCTTTTCACTTAGAACCGACCGTGCGGCAGATTCTACCGAATTTGAATTCGCCTATCCATTGATCACCTATCATCGTTTTGGAGAGCAGCGCCGGTTCCAAATCCTGCAGCTCTTTAGTGTCGCAGGCAGTCGAACGTTGAACGAACAAGAGAATCGCAGGTTCACTCTCTTTCCTGTGTACTTTCAGCAACGCTCCTCTGACCCAACGCTCAGTTACACCGCATTGTTTCCGTTCTACGGGATCCTCAAGAATCGACTCTTTCGCGACGAGATCCGATTTATACTCTTTCCGATCTATTCTCAAACCAAGAAACGGGATATGGTCACGAAAAACTTTCTCTACCCATTTTACCACCATCGCACTGGTCCCGGATTGGAGGGTGTTCAGGTCTGGCCTCTTTTCGGCACGGAGCATCTCAGCCCTTCGGAAAAGATCAACAGCCTCGGAGAGACGGAAGTTGTAGGCGGGCGCGAGAGTTTCTTCCTGCTTTGGCCGTTTTTCTTTGTGAACAAAAATGGTGTAGGAACAGATAATCCTGAGATTCAGAACATCTTTCTTCCTTTCTATTCACTGCAGCGATCGCCGAATCGTGATTCATCAAGTTACTTCTGGCCTCTCGGTCCAACAATCATCAATGATCGGGAAAAGGATTATCGAGAGTGGGGATTCCCGTGGCCATTCATCACGTTTGCCCGTGGAGAGGGGAAAACGTCGAATCGAGTTTGGCCCCTGTTCAGCAAGAGCAAAAATGATTCCCTTGAAAGCGGATTCCTGCTCTGGCCTGTCTATAAATATAATCGAGCGGCATCAGAGTCCTTTGAAAGGCAACGGCGAAGAGTCTTTCTATTTCTATACTCGGACTTGATCGAGAAAAACACCGCGGCGAATACGGCATTCGAGCGGACCGATTTGTGGCCGCTGTTTTCCGCGCGCCGGAACCATGATGGGAGCGAGCGGTTTCAGTTGTTGGCACCCGTGGAACCATTTCTACCCACAAGCCTGGATGTCGAGCGAATCTACTCCCCGATCTGGACACTCTGGCTTTCGGAAACGGACCGAAACAACGGCACCTCGACTCGGGTGTTCCTATGGAACCTATTCCGTTCCGAAGCGACGACAACAGCCAAAAAATACTCGCTCTTGTTCGGCCTTTTCCAGTATCAATCCGGGCCTGAGGGCAGGCGGTGGCGAATATTCTACATTCCAATCGGCAAGACACCGAATGAGTAGCGCATCATCCCGGCTCTAGCAACTTGCCAGAATATGTTTCAGAGCATCGGTGAAATCCTAATCCTTTTATGGTGCACGCTTCGAACTGCGCCGAAGATCGTGCACCAACGCCGAAAGATCCTGGAACAATTGTTTGAAATCGGAAATGCCAGCCTGCTGATGGCCTGTATCCTATCCATGTTTATCGGAGGCGTCCTCGCGTTGCAGAGCGGTCCTGTGCTGGCGGAACGTGGGCTATCCACCTATATCGGCGGCCTTGTTGGTCTCTCCGTTTGCAAAGAGCTGGCTCCGGTGATGATGGCAATTTTTATCGCAGGACGGATCGGATCCGCAATGTCCGCCGAGATTGGATCGATGCGCGCCTATCAAGAAATTGACGCGTTGCGAACCATGAACATCGATCCTATCCAGTACCTTGTGCTGCCACGACTCGTGGCGATCAGCGTTGCACTGCCACTGCTTGTGGTTTTCTCGATACTCGTCGGCTGGTTCGGAGGCGGGTTGGTATCCATGAGCAATCAAAAAATCGGCGTTCCTTTTCAAGCCTATTTCGGCCACCTCCGGGAGCTAGTTCAAGTTCACGATGTCGCCAATGGCATCATCAAGAGTTTCTTTTTTGCGGTTGTGATTGGAATCGTTTCCTGCCACCAAGGTCTTCAGACCATCGGCGGTCCACGGGGCATCGGGCGATCCGTGACCAAAGCGGTCGTCAACTCGATCGTTTTGATTCTGATTCTCGATTATTTCCTGACCCGATTGCTCCTGTATTTCAACATATGACCGTTTCCACCGATCCCAAGCATGGCGTCCGTGTCACGGCGAGTGGTCTCAAAAAGAGTTTTGAAAGAGTCCAGGTCCTGAAGGGCATCGACCTTGACATCGCCGCTGGCGAAATATTCGTTATCATGGGCCCAAGCGGAAGCGGAAAGAGTGTCCTTTTACGGCAGATTATCGGTCTCGACACTCCTGATGAAGGGGAGATTCAGATCGAGGGCAAACCGGTCCGTTTAGGGACAATCATGAATCGGATCCGCCTCGCCATAGTGTTTCAATCCGGCGCGCTTCTGAACTCGCTGACGGTCGGGGAGAACGTGGGGCTTTACCTCAGCGAACACCGGCTAAAGACTCCGCCCGAAATTGACCGAATCGTGGGCGAGAAACTCGATTTGGTAGGTCTTCGCGGCATCGAGTTGAGGCACCCCGGTGAACTCTCGGGGGGAGAAAGAAAACGAGTCGCCATCGCCCGCGCGCTGGCGATTGACCCGCAATTGATTCTTTACGACGAGCCGACCAGCGAACTCGATCCAATCATGGCGGTGACCATTGCGGAGGAGATTCTGAAGCTCAAACATCGCATGGGCTTGACCTCGATTGTCGTATCGCACGATCGCGATCTTGCATTCGGCGTTGCCGACCGGATCGCAATCATGCACGCAGGGAGCATCCTGTGCACTGGAACCCCTAACGAGATAAGGGATAGCAAAGACCCGATCGTTCAGCGATTCTTAACGGTGGAACTAAAAAGAGAAGGTGAACGCGTATTATGAGAAACACACTTGAAACACGACTCGGCCTCTTCTTCGCGCTTGCGATGATCGCCGCAGTCATTCTGATTGAAACGGTCGGAGGCCTCGATTTCTTCAAACCACGCTTCCTGGTGAGAGCGCGGTTTAACAACGTGCATGAACTTAAGCAGGGAGACCCTGTGAAGATGGCCGGAGTTCAAATCGGACGCATCCAGTCGATTTCGATTGAGGGGGATGGGGTCGAAGTGACCCTGCGCCTCACCAGACCGGAACAGGTCAAAACCGGCAGCAAGGCCACCATTAAGTTCACCGGTCTGATGGGCCAGAATTATGTGTCCATTAATTTTGGCGCTCCCGACGCTCCCCCAGTTGAGGAGAATACCCTCCTCGAGACTTCGGAGCAGGTCGATCTCAGCACGATTATGGTCAAACTGGATAATGTGGCAACCGGCGTCGAGAACATCACCAAAAGTTTCACCGGCGAAAGCATTAACAACCTTCTCGGTCCATTCACCGATTTTCTAAAGGAGAACAGTCCCCGGCTCTCCGCCATTCTCGAGAATACCCGGACCATTTCAACACAAGTGGCTCAGGGTAACGGCACCGTTGGAAAGCTGATTCAAGACGAACAATTCTACGCGTCCGCAATCCAAGCCGTCACCAATCTCACCGCCACCACCGACGAGATTCGCGCCGCAGTCAACCAGGCCCGAAGTGTCGTCGATCAAATCAGTGAGGGACAGGGCACGCTGGGCAAACTCGCAAAGGATGAGACGCTGTACAGCGAATCGACCCAGGCAATGACAAATCTCAGGGAAATTCTTGTAAAGATCAACACAGGCCAGGGTTCAGTCGGAAAGCTCGTGAATGACGAGAGTTTGTTCAAGAACGCAAAGATGACGTTGCAGAAGGTGGAGAAGGCGACAGAAGGACTGGAAGATCAAGGTCCTCTAAGCATTCTTGGCACCGCCGTGAACAAACTTTTCTGATTCCCTTAAATCGGCGATCGGCGGCGAATGAGCATCAGGCCTGCAAATGTGAACAGTCCGTTGAGGATGAGCAGTTCAAAACCGAGCCGATAACCTCGAAGAAGCCATTCCGAACTGCCGTTGAGGGTTAGGCAGAGCAACGGCGAGACCACGCATACGACGGGAACCCACCGATCATTGACCTTTGCCCGGCACATTAAGCCGAACGCAAACAGCCCCAACAGCGGGCCGTACGTGTAACCGGCCAACGTCAATACTGCGGTAATAATCGCCTGGCTGTTGAGTGCCTTGAAAACGAGGATCACCAGCAAGAGGAGAACCGCAAATACAATATGGATCTGATGTCGCAGCGATCTTTTTCGTTCATCGCTCATGTTTGGTTTCCGATCGATTCCCATCAGATCAAACGAGAACGAGGTCGTCAAAGTCGTGAGCACCGAGTCCGCGCTCGAAAACGTTGCCGCCGTAAGACCAACCACGAACACGATTCCGGCAAACACTCCCAGATGCTCGAACACCAAGAACGGAAACAATCGGTCGGTGTCACCGGGAATCTCAACTCCCTTGACGCTCGCGTAGTGGTAAAGCAGCGCTCCCAGGGATAGAAAACAGAGGTTGACGACGAACATTACTCCGGTGAATGCATAAATGTTCTTCTGAGCATCTTTTAAAGTTCGGCAACTCAGGTTTTTCTGCATCATATTTTGATCCAATCCTGTCATCACAATCGCAAGACTTATTCCGCTGAAAAACTGCTTCCAGAAGTACCGCTTTTCGTGCCAGTCCCAGAAAAACACCTGCGCATGATCGCTTTCCCAAACCGTCGATATAACGCCTCCAATTCCCAGACCGAGCTCGTTCGCAATCGCCCAAATGGAAAGGATCACTCCAATTACGAGAAAGCTTGACTGAAACGTATCGGTCCAAACGAGAGTTCGTATCCCGCCCTTCACCGTGTAAATCAGTATCAGAAGGATTATCACGGACACTGTTAGCCAAAACGGAATGCCCCATTGGTCAAAAACAAATGCCTGAATCACATTCGCCGCAAGATAAAGCCGCGCCGCTGCCCCTGTTATCCGGGAGACAAGAAAAAAGAACGCTCCGCTTTTCTGGGAAGCCGTTCCGAATCGATCACGCAAATAGCTGTAGATCGAAATCAGATTGAGGCGGTAATATAGAGGCAAGAGAATCTGGGCGATGACAATGTAGCCCACAACGTATCCTAAGACTACCTGCATATAGGCGAACTTCCCGGCGCCCACCTGTCCCGGTACCGAGATGAATGTAACCCCCGACAATGAATCGCCAATCAAGCCAAATGCGACCGCATACCAGGGAGAGGCTTTGTTCCCCAAGTAATATGCGGCGGGTGTGGCGTTCCGACTCGTGCGCCAGGCGATTATCAGCAGGAAACAGAAATAGGCTCCGACGCAGCCCAGAATCAGAACCGGAGACATGATGGAAGTATCCCTGACAAAACTCCGTGGATAGGGGCTGTTTCTAGCCGAGGCATATTACGGCGCTACGTCCGGGAAAGAGCGCTCGAAAGAACGAATTCCACAGCCTCTGGCAGATTCAAACAAAGTTCGTCATGCAACGCAGCGCGCGCGCGTTGCGTCAATCTCAACGAAACACCGGCCGAAAGGACAAAACCGCCAAGCGTCTGGCTGCCGTAGTGGATCAAACCCTGACGGAGGGGCAAAGAATACACCGAGAGCACAACACCGTACACTACCGTGTGCCATCCTCCAGCGTCACCGCTCTCAACCGAATTCAGGTAACGTCTTAAGACCCGCAAATCACCCAGCGGCCTAAGGGCCCTAAGCTGCGCGCGTCCCACAGTCTGGCTGACAGACGCGAACGGTTTCAAGATCGGTATTCCGTCCAGTGACCTGTCCAATTCCGTCAACTCGCGCGCCTCATTCCGCGCCGCGTGATGGAAAGCATTTAGAATCGCAGGCAGCTCCAGCGGAACCATGACCTGAGAATAGTACGTCCTCAAAAACTCTCGAAGGGACGCAAGATTATCTATCGAACGAACACGCAGTCCCATCGGAACACTGGCCAAAAGATCCAAACCCTTGGGGGTTCCAACCTGATCGGCAAACCGGTTGAGCTCTCTGTAGATCTCAACCGATCCTTCCGAGACGGAGTTCTGCATTTCCAGGATGGAATTCATTCGCCTGCTTAGTTATTCACTCATTGTGAAACGACTTTGTTTCATTGGACACTACACAAACGCTCCGAATAGTGCTAGTGGGAAACACTTGCTTGTTCGGGCATAGACAAAAAAATGCGCCAGCTACCGGAACTGGCGCACCCTCTTGGATGAGCGGGGAGGCTAATCGCCACCATCCGTGAGAAATCGCTTGCGAGTCGCTCTCGATCTTTCGTCAACGCCGCTGTAAATTCAGGACGTTGGGGTCCGTTTCAACCTGAAACCAAACACTTCTTCTGTGTTTGAACACTGGCTGGGGAAAACGTTCAATCATGCGCCAGTGCCCTTTGTGTTTGGGCGAATGGCTGAGACAGCAGATTCGGATGTGTTACTGGAAACAATGGCGCGAATCGAGGAAGCGAATCAGTCAACTGATAAAACTCGGAGCGAACGAACGATACGCCATCCAGACCGGTCTGAGCCGAAAGGGATACTGGAGGCACAGGCCACTGTAACCGGGGCCTCGACTCGAAGTGTGCGCGCTCCTGCCCAAAAAATTTAGACACGCGGCGGGGGTGGGCTTTGGCTCGATTGATTTGGTTCCGCGATTCCCTACTTCTGGGGTGGTGTCGCTTGAGCACCTACGTAATCCAGCGACACGACCAGGAGAGGTTCGATCACCGTCCAAGAACTGTCCTCTCCAACGACGACGATGCGCTGTGGCGCAACGGCCACAAAATCCGGATGCGGAACCGCCAGAGCGCGTCCATCTGCCAAACGGATCTGAAAAGGCTCGAACGGCTGTTTGTGCAAGGCCTGCCGAATGCCATCAATATCCATGTCCCGATCCTACCCTGCGACGCTCGAACGTTCAAGAGCCGAAGATATTACGGCAAAGTTGCATGGTCACATTTGCAGAACGATCCAGCCCACGTGCGTCCGTGATCCGGGAGTGCGACGGCGAGTAATCGTCGGCGTGATGGGAGAGACTTGAGCGGCTTGGGAAGCCGCGAAAGGAATTCCGACAAAGGCGGAAGCCCGAAGGGTGAGCGACGCGGGAGCGGCGTGAATCAACTCAGCCGAGGATATAGTAGACGAAGGCACTGAACCGGCAACCGCCCCGTGCGGAGCCGCATGCTAGGTGGTGTGGGGAGGGGGAGCTAAACACTCCCCTATACCCGCTTAGCCCGTTCTTCTCGAATGGCTACGGCGACTGGCTCACTCCCTCGCAATTGATCATCCAGGGTACGCCGAAGCGATCAACGAGCATGCCAAAACGTGCTGCCCAGAACGTCTTTTCCAGCGCTAAAACAATCCGGCCCCCCTCCGCGAGTTGGTGAAAGATGCGCTCGGCGTCAGCTATGCTCTTGATTTGGAGAGAAAGCGAGAAGCTCTTTGGCTCTTCGTATTGATCTGGCGCTACATCGGCGCCCATCAGCACTTGGTCGCCAATTGTCAGACTCCCATGCATGACCTTGTCCTGCCGGCCCGCTGGAGCCTGGGCTGCCATCTGCGATCCAGCGTAGCGGAAGATCTCACCGATTCGGCCGTCGAGGCGCCGCGCGTAGAATTCAAACGCGGCCTCGCATTGCCCATTGAAGTATAAATACGGGTTCATCTGCATACTGGTGTTTAATTCTTTGGCTAACATTCTTGTGTGGAAGTGGGTTGCGCAATTCAGGGACAATTGAGCCCAAAATGAGCGCTTTGACTTCTGGGTTTGTGGGCGACCGTTGCTCTCGGAAATCGTGCCATTTTCGCTTCCTTTGGGAATTGAATCGTAATCCGGAGGATCGGTCCCGTTTTGTCAACCTCTTGGCGCTGAAGCGGATTTAGTCATATTGAACGCGGATCGGAACCCTTCGGAACGGGTGGCGGGTGGCGGAAATAATTGGCTTGGAGGGCTCGGTGTCCGGTGATTTGCGGGAGTCGATCAAGGAGGTGCAAATGCAGAAGTCAGACTGGGGATTCTTTATGGAAAAACCAGACATCGCGCAGGAGTTAAAACGGGAGCACTGCGTCATCGAGGGAAGGTTTTCGAGATAGTGCGGAAAACGGAGTTTTCACGCGCTGCCGAGCCGGGCGTATGATTTTTGCGAACGCTATTCCCGGGTCAACGGGGATGGTCCGCGCCGCGCTCGGGAACATCGAGACGCAAGTGCACGGTTCACAACTATTGGAGTTTATTAGAGCAAATCCGCGCTTGAGTTTGTTCAGCCCATTGACTACACGGATGGTGCGTGACAGCGATACTTCCGGATTCATAGGGCTCAATTCTCCGCATGACACATTCGTCAACACCGGCCTCTCACTCGGCTGCGCCGGACGAAAACCGCGGCTTCTGGAGCCTGATTGTCACGCAATTCCAAGGGGCATTCAGCGATAACGCGCTCAAGAACCTGGTCATTTTCATGGGCCTCGGCCTGGGCCTTTCTCAAAGCGACCGTGAGGGATTGGTGCCGCTCGCCGGAGCGCTTTTGTCACTTCCTTTTATTATCTTCTCGATGGCCGGAGGTTTCATGGCCGACCGCTTCAGCAAGCGCACGGTAACGATCGGCGTGAAAGTTCTCGAAATCGCCATCATGGCTTTTGCGTTTGTGGCATTATTTCAACGAAGCCTGCCACTCGCTTTGGGAGCACTGTTCCTGACCGGAACTCAAAGCGCCCTGTTTGGTCCATCCAAATACGGTCTGCTTCCGGAACTCCTCTCTCCGAGACGCCTGTCGTGGGGAAACGGCATATTGGAGCTCGGAACGTTCCTCGCGATTATTCTGGGAACAGTGGCGGGAACCTTGATGGCGCAGCAATTCGCCGGCACTCCCGCCTGGTCGGGGCTGATTCTCCTGCTGATTTCCTGTGTTGGACTCGCCACGAGCTTTGGAATCAGCCGGGTGCCGGCGGCGAATCGTTCGAAAAAATTCCGCGTCAACTTTTTAGGCGATCTCTGGCAGCAGATTCGGCTGATCCGCCGCGATAAGACGCTGTCTCTTGCCGTGGTTGGAAACACCTATTTTTGGGCGCTGGGGGCTCTGCTCACGTCCAATATCATTCTCTACAGCGTGGACGTCTTGAAGGTGGACCAAGCGCACACGGGATTCCTACAGGTGGCGCTCGCGATCGGCATCGGAATCGGAAGCGTCGCGGCTGGTTATCTGTCCGGAGGAAAAATCGAATACGGGCTCATTCCGTTCGGTTCGCTTGGCCTCGCGCTATTCGCTGCCGGGCTTTCCCGGAATGGGATTTCGTACAACGAAGTCGCCGTCAACCTGGCATTGCTCGGCTTTTTTGGCGGGTTCTTTGCGGTGCCATTGAATGCGATTATGCAGCACCGGCCCAAGAAAGAGGAAAGAGGTGGAATTCTGGCCGCGCAAAACTTGCTGGCTTCGTGCGGGATTTTCATTTCGCAAGGAATCTACTACCTCCTCAAAACGGTCTGGGGGCTTGAAGCCGGCACCATCTTTCTACTAAGCGCAATCGCGACCGGAGTTGGCACGCTCTACGCGCTCTTTATTTTGCCGGACGCGCTCCTGCGTTTCCTGTTCTGGATGTTAACGCATTCGCTGTATCGCATCCGCGTTGTTGGCCGCGATCACATTCCTGAAAAAGGAGGCGCGCTCTTTGTGTGCAACCATCTCTCCATGGTGGACGCCCTGCTATTGCTGGCTTCAACCGACCGGGCCGTCCGGTTCATCCTGTTCAAAGGAATCTACGACCGGCCCTGGATCAAACCGTTCGCGCGGATTCTCGGCGCCATTCCGATCTCAGCGCAGCTTCGTCCGCGCGAAATGATTCATTCCCTTCGAAAAGCGAGCGAAGCCATTCTCCAGGGCGAAGTCGTCTGCATCTTTGCGGAGGGCCAAATCACACGAATCGGCCAGATGCTTCCCTTTCGCAGGGGATTCGAGCGGATCATGAAGGATGTGGACGCGCCCATCATTCCCGTGAATCTCGACGGCGTGTGGGGAAGCATCTTTAGCTTCGAGAAAGGGCGATTCTATTGGAAACTCCCGAGGAGCATTCCGTATCCGGTCACCGTCAGCTATGGAGAACCGCTTGCGTCGAACTCGACTCCGTTCGAGGTTCGCCAGTCGGTTCAGGAACTCCAAAGTGAAGCGTGGCAGCATCGAAAAAGGCGCATGCGCACACTGGATCGCTCATTCGTGCGGACGGCGCGGCGGTTTCCGTTTCGATTTGCCGCAACAGACGCAAGCGGGTCGAAGGTAAGATTCGGAACAGTGCTGGTTCGCGCATTATTCCTGGCCCGCCGAATGCGAACCCATTGGCGCGGGCAAACGATGGTTGGAATTCTAATGCCACCGTCCGTTCCCGGAATGTTGGTCAATCTCGCCGCGCTTCTTGCGGGCAAGATTCCGGTCAATCTCAATTACACCGCTTCGGACGAGGCAGTTGCCTCGTGTATTCGGCAGTGTGGCATTCAAACCCTTCTGACTTCCAAACAGTTTCTTGCGAAAATTAAGAAAGCGACGCCGTCCGGAACTCTGTTTATCGAGGATATTGCCGCCAGCCCGCGCGTCGCCGAAAGATGCATCGCCATGGGCGCCTCGCTGCTTCCCGCGAGCTGGCTCGAACGAGCGGCGGGCCGGGAGACACCGGCGAATCTGGATGATCTGGCAACTGTGATTTTCTCAAGCGGCAGCACTGGAGATCCCAAAGGCGTGATGCTCACCCATTACAACATCGCGTCCAATGTTGAACAACTCGAGCAGGTCTTCGCGCTGGGTGGCCGCGATCGCATTCTTGGAATTCTTCCGTTCTTTCATTCTTTCGGTTTCACGGGGACGCTGGCGCTTCCGTCCACGCTTGGGCTCGGAGTCGTGTTTCATCCGAATCCACTCGACGCGCGAGGAATTGGGCATCTTGTCAGCGAGCACACGGTGACATTCATGCTGGCGACGCCGACGTTTTTGCAGATGTATCTCAGAGGCTGTGAACCAGACCATTTCGGAAGCCTGCAGTTCGTTCTGGCCGGGGCCGAGAAACTTCCAGACCGCGTGTCCCTTGCGTTCGAGGAGAAGTTCGGAATTCGACCGATGGAAGGATACGGCTGCACAGAGTGTTCGCCCGTGGTGACGGTGAACACGCGCGACTTTCGAGCCGCAGGGTTTCGGCAAACTGGAGCGAAACGCGGAAAAATCGGGCATCCGTTGCCAGGCGTCAGCGTGCGGATCGTCGATCCGGAAACTGTGGCACCGCTGCCTCCCGGCGAGCCGGGACTGTTGCTTGTGCGAGGCCCGAACGTCATGAAAGGTTATTTGGGATTGGAGGAAAAAACCGCCGAGGTTTTGAGAGACGGTTGGTACGCCACCGGTGACATCGCCACGCTGGACGAGGACGGATTTCTGCAAATCACCGATCGCCGGAGCCGATTCAGCAAAATAGGGGGTGAAATGGTGCCTCACATCAAAATCGAGGACAAACTTCACGAACTGGCGGAAGCCACCGAACAGGTATTCGTAGTCGCTGGTGTGCCGGACGAGAAGAAGGGCGAACGCCTGGTGGTGTTGCACACACTGCCGGAGGATCGACTGGAGGCGTGTGTGGCAAAGCTCGGTCAGTCAGACTTGCCGAACCTTTGGATTCCAAGATCAAACCAGTTCTTCCGAGTAGATGCGATTCCCTACCTAGGAACCGGAAAACTGGATCTGCGCTCCGTGCGAGAAATTGCGCTAAGCAAGGCAACTTTGGCCTGATGCTTCGCAACCTTTCCCGCCCACCACCCTCCCCACTTCCGCCGGGGAGGACGCGCCAACTCTCGTTTCTCTTGGTGGGGCGACACTGATTTTCGCGAAGCGAAAATCTCATGTGGGCACCCAACTTGCAGGGCTCCCGAGATGCGCCCAGTCTGTACCACCATAAGAAGAAGTCTTTGTTTTCTGCGAAGGTTTTTTGTGAGGCGACCACGGACTTACGGATGCCGAATTGTTCCCGCAGCGGCGATTCTGACGTGCCGCAAATGACCGCGCAATGTGGGAAGACACTGCGCTTCGGTTCCAAGAGTGGGATGGGAAAACTGGCTTGCTTGTCTCCGAAAAATGGCTGTGACTATGGTTCCATGAACCCTCTAATCTCCGGTCCCAGTCCTGATTTATCCGTTCACAACACAAACCCCGGCGACATTGCGCGTGCGCCCTTGCAAACCAATCGCCGTCAGTTTCTCTTCGCCGCGGCGGCGGGCCTGCCGTTGGCCCTCCCGCGCGTTGGATTCGCGGCTGGCGCGGAGCCAGCGCCGAGCCGGCCTCCGGTGGTGGACACGCACGTTCATTGTTTTTCAGGTAAGAATGATGCCCGGTTCCCGTATCATCCCCGCGCGCCGTACCGTCCCGAGCCGGCCGCAACGCCGCAGCAATTGCTCCAATGCATGGACGAGGCCGGTGTTGATTTTGCGGTCATCGTTCATCCCGAACCGTATCAGGACGATCACCGCTATCTCGAATACTGTTTCGACACCGGCAAGTCGCGGTTCAAAGGGACGTGCCTGGTCTTCTCGGACCGGCCAGAGTCAATGGCCAAATTGCCGGACTTGGCGAAGCGGCGGCCCATCGTCGCCGTGCGCGTTCATGCCTATGCGCCCGACCGGTTGCCTCCCTTTGGGAAACCGGAATTGCGTGAGTTGTGGCGCATCGCGGGCGCGCATGGGCTGTCCGTCCAGATTCATTTTGAGCCGCGGTACGCGACCGGTTATGAGCCGCTGATCAAGGAGTTTTCCGACGTAAAGGTGATCATTGATCACCTCGGACGGCCGTTTCAAGGCACCCCCGGCGAGCATGAAGTCGTCGTGCGCTGGTCGCGGTACTCGAATACCGTCATGAAACTCTCGGCCATCCCGGCGTCCACAGCTTATCCGCATCGCGACATCGCTCCGATCATCAAGCGATTGACGCAGGAGTATGGGCCGGAAAGGGTGATTTACGGTGGCGGATTTGGCGCCGAAGCGACCGGCAAGAGTTATCGCGCCGCAATCGAACAGGCACGTTCGCACGTCAGCTTTCTCTCCACCGGCGACCAAGCCAAGCTGTTTGGCGAAAACGCGGCGCGCTTGTTCGGGTTCAAACGGGCTTAATGTGCTCGCCCTTACAGGCCTCGTCGCGACGGACTGGGACGTGGAAGCCGCCCACCGGCAGCACCTGTTGACGGGATCACCGATCGTGGTGCCGCTCCCGTAAGCCTGGTTGGCGCTAACCACGGCGACGTGACTTCGGCGCTCTTGCCCGAGGGCGGTTTCGACCACGGCGGCTTGCCCTCAAAATGGTCCACCGCAGCATGTGTCTTATGTTACTTTCCCGCGATCTTTCCGGTTCGGTCGAAGATGATCGCGGTGACATCTGTCGCAAAGCGTCAACGGATGGACAGGACGCGTCTGCCGATTAATCTCATTAGCCTCTTCAAAGTAATCCCGAGCTACCCAAAAATGGACGCTTCCGTCGGAGAGTCCATCCGCCAACCCGGATGACGATCATCCGAACCTCTGATTGTGGACTCAATCCCAGATGCTCTCAACGCCTCTTGATGGCGCTCAGCGTCGGATCGAAATCGAAACCACGACATCGGTGCGACTTGCGGATTCATGTTTCCGGTGATGCAAATCAAAATGCCGAACGACCAGGGGACCGACGAGCGGCTCTCCGCGACCGCTCAAATTCAAAATGGACGTGCTGGACACTCATTCGGTCTCTCGATTGGTTCTGCGCTCAGACCTCCACGCACTGCGCAACCGTAGATGGCTCCGGAAGCGCCACTCCATCTTCTCGGAGTTCTTCCAGATGAAACTCGATCGCCTCGCGAAGCACCTGCACCGCCTCAACAAACGTCTCGCCGACCAGGTAGATCGCGATGTGGAAACTGCGGGTGACTTCCCTTTTGACGCTGTAACACCCAACCTTCTCGGTGGAGTTTTGTCAAATCCTCCCGGACTTTCACTCGCTCACGATGCCCGGACAGGGAATCACAGTCAATCCGCAGAACGATCACCGACCGCCGCCCAGACGATGACTTGACGAGGGCGACCAGTGTCGAATAACCCGGTGCTCAGAGCCCAAGCCGAGAGCGGGGCGGCGGTTCGTGTGGAGCGCTTTGTGTACGCCCAGCATGGGCATTAACTGAATAGGATTAAGTCCTCTGTTCATGAATCAGTATGAAAGTATGAAAAGAACTAGTGTGGTGTGGGGAGGGGGGGCTAAACACTCCTCATTACCCGCTTTCGGTGATTTTACTCTGATACCAAGCCTGCCACCTGCGAAAGGAACGCGCACCTTCGCCTGATGGTTGTCCGAAGAGAATATTCTCCACGCTGATATCCTCGTCCAACTCCGGCCAGTGGATGCCATGCCCACCTCCGATCAACTCCCAAACCAAGCGATCCTTCGGTAGGGCGTGGGAAAGCCGAGGGTACCAGGAAATGGGCACACTGATCCCTCTTCCATCCGACAGGCACACGCTCAATGTGTCGTCGTTGATCTCAACGCCGACGACTGTCGGGTCACTGGTCAAAGTCAAAGTACTCATTCCAAATCTCCATCAATCGAGTTTCATTCTCTTGTGTGATCCTCTCGATCCGCCTTAACTCTGCTCCGGAAAATCTCCGATTCCAAGCCAAACGAACTGGAGAAAGCCAAAACTTCGCTTCCGCGTCGTCTCGCTGGACGTGGGTATGTGCGGGTTCGTTCCGGTCTCCGGCGAAAAAGAAGAATCGATACGGTCCGATTCGAAGACTCGTCGGCATGCGCAATTCTTGCCGCACGCATCGCGAAAAGCGATCCTTTTACACACAACGAACGACCCGAGTGAGGGACATCTACTGACCGCGCACTCAGACTCTGGAAATCAATGTTCATATTCTCCGTCAGTGCCAAAAACGAAACGGCTGGTGCATGTTCACTCGACTCGATGGTGTACGCCCAGCATGGGAATTAACTGAAGAGGATTAAGTCCTCTGTTCATGAGTCAGTATGAAAGTATGAAAAGTACTAGCTTAAGGCAAGGGCGGTCCCGCGAGGGGCGGTCCGGAGGAAGCCGGCGGCAAAACCACGGGGCGATGAACAAGAACGCCATAGAAGGCCCAGTGTCCGGGGTGAGTCAGCACCTCATGACCAAACCCATTGATTCAGGCCTCTTCGATGAAGGTCCAAACCTGGGAAGGATGCGCTGTTCTGTTGCGCCTGTCCTCGCGATGATGCCGATCGGCGGAGCGGAAGGACGGCGAATCGACGGAGGCAGCGTATCAAAGGAGACTCGTCTCCTTTTGTTCGGCCGCTGGCCCGACGCTACTCGGGAACCGCCTAGTGCGGAGCCGCATGCTAGGTGGTATGGGGAGGGGGAGCTAAACACTCCCCTTTACCCGCTTCGACCTCATGCGCTGAGTGCTTGGGCTTTTTCTTCTACGGACCTCACCAAATCCTGGATCGCCTCGACCGCCTGTTCACCGAAATAGGCTTCGCCGCATTGTTCGCACACCCACGCTGGCACATGGTCCAGAACTAAATGACATCCGCGACGATCAATGTGGAACGGAGTCGTTCCTTGCTTCATCTGACCCTGACAGTGAATACATTTCATTGTTGTTTTCTCCTTCGGAAATTATCAAACCATTCCTGCGGATCCGGCAAATATGCCGTAATGACCGCAAGATAACCTTCTTTAGGAGCGCAGACAACGTGAACGGCTCGCTGCTCCTCTCCGTGCCCCAACAGAAGGCAACTGTGACCTCGCACATCGCCTGGATAGTTCTCGATCATTTCGCCTTTCTCGATCACTGCGCGAACCTCGCTCTTGGTAATCATCCGATCGGGTCTCAACATCTGGCGCAAGGCGTGAGGCAAAAAGAGAATTCGCGCGCGCGCTGCGAAATGTACCTGCGACAAGATTCCGGGTTCATTTGCCACTTCCACAGCCTACAGGAACCCAGGAACGGTTTCAAACCTTCTGGTTGTCGAACGACCCTTCAATGTTAGCCCTGCTCGGCGAGTATCTCCCGAATCCATCGCGGGTCCTGGCGGCAGTCAAGCACCCGAAACACCACGGCCTCGCCTGCGATGACTCGATAGTAAATCGCGTACGGGAATCGCCCGGCCAACAACCGATGAAAGTCGAATCGAATCGGGTGAATACCCGCGTACAACAACAGCGAGTCGATCTCTGCGAACAGGCTATCATAAAAGTAATCACCAACTCCGGGTTCCTGCCGATCGTAAAAAAACTCGCCCACCCGCCAGATCGTCCACGGCGGAACGCAGCACCCGAACTTTCATTCGGCGCGCTTGCGCAACTCCTTCTTCGCAACTTCCCAATCCAAAATCTCAACACGCCCAGCGGCAAACTCAGTCTCGGTTTTACGCAACGCATCTGCATGCCACGCAGGACTGGCAAATGACTCCTGATCCTCGGCGAGGTCACTCCAAAGTGTCTCGATAATCTTGAGCTTCTCTATCGGAGAAAGTTTGCGGAGATCGGCGATACTCATGAGCGAAAGCTTAACCAGAATGGGCTAGGCCGCA
>JAQBVM010000359.1 GCA_027623095.1 Verrucomicrobiota bacterium | reverse complement strand
ATCGAGAAATCGACAACAGCCGGAGGGATCGGCCCATCAGCAGCCTTCACGACGAATGGCGCCAACGCCAAAATACCGATCAAACCGCACACCCCAAATCGAAACTGTTTTTGAAATGTCATAATAATCCGCTTTTGCGCCATCAACCCACGCAGGACTGAAAAAAGCAGTTCTCATGCCGTCCCGCGAATGCTCCGAAGATTAACGGGGATTATCGGTCGGTGCCCGTTAGCTTGCGAATTTCCGCGATCTTCGAACGGTAGCTATCAAGCCGGCGTTGAATCTGAGCAGACAATTCAAAGGCTTTAGCATCGTTTGCGGCTCGAACGGCGCGCTCTGAGTATTCGATCGCCTTGGCGGACTCTCCGGCGCCCGCATACACGATCGCCACCGTTTCCAGATGTGCCGGATTCTTAAAATTCGACAATTCGGCCGCACGCAGCGCGAGACGAATCGCTCGATCCAAATCTCGAGAAGCGGCGTTCGAATTCCGCGCCAAAATCTGCGCCAAAGAATCAAGCGTCTCAGGCTGGTTTGGATCCAATCGATCCGACTCCTCAAAATGTCTCTGCGCCTCTTCGAACCTGCCGGTCTCTGCAAGCAAATCCGCCAGAAGAAAATGCGCTCGCGCTGATCCAGGTTCGAGTTCCAGGGCGCGCTCGAAATGCGTCATCGCCGAAACAGGTTCACTCAAACGTTTGTAAAGCAATCCCGCTTGAATATGCTGAGAGTGATCCGCTGGCGCGGATTGCAGCCGCCTCTCAACCAAGTCAATCTGATCTCGAATCGCGTGTTCGGCTGCGTCGTTTCGCAGAATCTCCCAATCGGCGGCGCTCGCGGGCAGCACCTGCAACATCAACTCAGCCATTTCGTCGGTGGAGTTTTGTCCATAGCCCACTCGTTTCGGAGGGTCGTTCGGGTTTCGCGGGTTTCCACTCGAATTGTCGAAAATGTGCCGCATTGTGACAACGGTTCCCTTGCGAAGAAAGACCGGTGTTTTGTAGCGATATTCATCCTGCCAACTAAAATCCCAATGTTCGATTCGAAGAAGCCCCTTGCGGATGCCATCAGGCAGTAAAGCCGATGCGTCAATCTCTTTGCCAAGATAATGCGCATGCGGATAAACACTCAAGACTCGGACATCGACCGGCAGAACGTAACTCGAACGAACTTCGTAGGAAGAATCACCCGGAGGAATATCGATCAATTTTGAGCGCAAAACGAGAGCATACGGGCGCGAGGTAGGAGGACGTTCCGAGAAGTACAAGCCCACCGTTGCCTGGACCGGTTCCGATTTCCCAGCGGGCCGCATGTGCAATTGCAGAACTAAATCGTCACCCGGTTCGAGCCTCCACGCAAGATCCCCAATCCCCGGGTTGGGAAGCTTTCCCGGTGTCCAGCCAATAAAGTGCCCGTCAGGCAAATGCGCCTCGGGAATCGACATGATGCCACCAAATCCCGGATCAGGATCTTGTTCATCCAAAGACCTTGAGGCGCGAGTGTGATCGACCTGCAGCACGGCATGATGGACGACTTTCGGGTTGCCAGGCCGAATCTCAGCGCTGCGAACGAATCGAATCGAGGTTTCCCGTGTGGGAATGACGAAGTTTCGATAAACATCCGCGCCATCCGGGCCGAGCAAATAAGGTTCGGGCATCGTAACAACAACATCTGGATCCCCAAGATGCCAAGCATCATCCCAAACCGGTTCACGGGGAAGATCCGCCTTATCCCCTTCCTCGGCTCCCTGTTCCGCCCAGACCTTGATGAGAGCGATCTCTTCACGACTTAGGACACGCGCATCTTTAAAGTCGCCATACTCTTCGACGGGAAGCCAAGGAGGCATTAATCGGTTTTCGGTCACCTCAACAATCTGGGTCACATGCTTTCTGACCTCCGTGTAATTCAGCAAGTTGAAAGGAGCCGATTGATTTGGCCGATGGCAGCCAGAACAGTTCTCAAAGATGATTGGAGCAATATGATTGTTAAAGGTAACTTGCAACTGTGTTCGGACCGCTCCCTCAGTCGAACGAGCGCCACCCTCCCTCGGATTAAGTGGCTCGGTCTCCACCTTTCTCGCCGGGACATCTTCAACTCCCGTGTATTCGTCGGATCGTTCAGGGCGCACCCAGAATCCCCACGCCGCAAGAAGAGCGGTTACGAAGATGCTTGCCGCAATAATTCTGCGAAATCGCATTCAGCCTTAGCGTTGTGAAGTTTCAAATTACACGTGAATCTTCTCACTGTAGCGCGGACCGGCAGTCCGCCATATCGCTGATTGCCAATCAGCGATTCGGTCTCGGTTCATGGCCCCGATTCGAGTCAATTCGTTTGACATTTTTCCTCTCCAACCTAGGTGGGGCGACACTCTGTGGAGCACTGACTTCTCCTCGATATTTCAGGGCCGCCTGGAATGGGCTTTTTGGGAAACATGCGCGGTTTCCGCCTTTGTTCGTTTTCCATTGCACCGCCGGTTCGTGTTCGACCTTGCAAGGCTAAGCAAGGGCTCCACAGAGTGTCGCCCCACCAATAATCGTTCAGGTTAGATTTGCTCGATCTCGGAATCGTGAATACTCCATAGAAAAATTCGCTCCGCTTACTTGAGATCCGCGATATAACAGCCAACCCCTGGCGACGAGATCGTTTCGACGGGGGTTTCTTCGGATATGGAGGTCAACACCTCTTCCAAATCATGGTGGGTTGCAGCGGGCCGCTCTTTGCCGAAATCCACGAACCGATTGTCAATTCGACCGTGATATAAAAGATCCTTCCCGGATGAGAATACGGCAGCATCCGGCGTCACGCGGGCTTTCGCCAGCACGACCAGGACATGCTCCGGATCCCTCAATGCCTTGATCGGATAGGCATATTCGCGCAAATGTTTTTCAATTGCATCCGTGCCAGTGTCCGGATCCGGATAGACCAGCAAAAAACGAATTCCCTTCGAACGAAACTTTTCAACCAAGCCGCGAACCGTTGGCGCATACCGGTTTGAGATCGGACAATCAACACTTACAAACAGAAAGACCACCGCTTTTTCAATTTCGCCCTCGAACGGATCAACGCGGTTGCCGGCCAAATCGAGAAGCGTCAACGCCGGGTTGCCGACATTCACCTGAACATCCACGTTCGTTGAAACTCTCTCGCCGCACGAACTCAGCAGAAGCGCAACTCCGACAGCCAGGAAACCTTGAGGGAAACCGGTTTTGCTCACAGCATCCATTCTAAGTCGCAATCCAAAGGTTAAAACCAGAAAAGACAACACCCCGTTCATCAAAACAAGAAACCCGTCCAGCACGGGCCGGACGGGTTCGCAATTCGCTTTTCTAAATCGCCGAAGGCTCCGGCTAGAAGCCAGCTTGACGTGTGCTGTGTTCTTGAAGCCAGAGAATATCCCTATTGTTAGGAGACGGCTGATCTAGAGGAATATCCGATTTGGAGAGTTGCGGCATCGTTCGTGGATCCGTCCATTTCTTGATTTCGGAATGGCCGTCCGCAAATGACAACCCGCCCGCAGAATTGTGGTAGCTTGCCGGGTAATCAACGATCTTCCACCGATTCGGCTGGTCTGCGTAGCCGGCCATATCCACTACATAATAGCCGTCATTGATGCTGTCCTCCCGCTCATCGAGAAAGACAAATGAGCCGCTCGGACCTGGGTTAACCATATCGCTGCTCTTGATGAAGGTCTGCCAACCGCGAGAAGATGCGGGCCGCGCTGGGCCGGAATTCCCCCATGCCGGTCCTCCCATCCAATTGTTCATCGACATGCTGCGAATTCTCGGCACCGCAGCGCCCTGAGCATTGATCGCAGTGGACTTGTCACCCGGGCATTTCCAAATCGCACTCGAACCGCCACAATAAGGCCACAACTGACTCTTATAGGTGTACAGCTCATGATTCCAGTTGTTCGGGTCACGCTTGTTATTTAAGGTCAACCAACTTCCCCCGGACCAGTTCGGGATCGTCCCGCCGCCCGGCGGGCTCCAACTCGAGGCGCCAATCAAGCCGTCGTTGTTGTCATCCGAGTAAAACCGCCATGCCATCGTCAATTGTTTGTGATTATTCATGCACATGATCCCCTGCGCTTTGGCCTTGGCTTTGCCGAGCGCGGGCAGCAGCATTCCAGCAAGGATGGCAATGATGGCAATCACGACGAGAAGTTCAATCAGTGTAAAGGCTCGCGCGGACGCGCGTCGCCGGAAAACGGTCTTTAGATTGGAGAATAGGTGGTGCATTTTTTGACTAGTTAATTGACGTGTTTCGGACGCTAGCGACGGCTTTTCATACGTCACTGCCATTTCGATTGCAAGTGTGCTTTTGATCGCACAGGAACTTGGATTGAACTCGCCAATCTCGCTGCAATTCTCGAATTTAACATGGATGGAGTTCCGGCTTCAGCCGGTTAGTGCGTGAAAATCGGCTGAAGCCGGAACTCCATACGGTTCGCGGGAAGCGCCCGGCGCCAAAATGAGAATTGCCGGCACTCGCGATTCGCAACTTGGAATTCAGCGCCATCCGCATTACACTCCCCACCGTGCCCGTGTTTTACGAATGCCAGCGCTGCACAGCCTGTTGCCGATGGCCCGGAATTGTCCGAGTCACGGACGAGGAAATTACCCGATTGTCAGCGCTGAAGGAGATCAGTGAGCGTGAGTTCATCCAACGGTACACCAGGCTGGCTGAGGATCGGCGCGGACTTGTTCTTACGGACAACACCCGCGGCGAATGCGTTTTTCTAGAGGGAGAGGACTGCGCCGTGCAGTCGGAGAAACCTCGCCAATGCCGGGAATTCCCCAACCTTTGGAACTTCCCCGGATTTGAGAAGATCTGTAAAGCCATTCCGAGAGACGTTTCAGACGAAGCCTATCGGCGGCTAACAGGCGCAGATTCCAGCCCAATAAGCGTTGTTGATGGAATCTTGCCGGAAGCACGGGTACCCGATAACGTTGCCCAAGAATCACACTTCAAACCCATAATTAAGCCGTTTGCCGCATCATGAAAACATATCGCATTACACGCCGGGATTTCGTCAAGAAAACCAGCTCCGCCGCCGCGTTGCTTTCGTTTCCATTCGTCTCGTCACGATCCATTCTCGGCGCCAATGAAACTCTCAATATCGGAGCGATCGGCGCCGGCGGAAAAGGCGGCGTCGATGTCGATGGAGTCAGTCACGAGAACATTGTCGCGCTCTGCGATGTCGATCAAAGGAACGCCGCGGGAACATTCGCCAAGTTCCCAAAGGCAAAACAGTATAAGGATTTTCGCGAGATGCTGGAAAAGGAAGGCGACCGAATTGACGCGGTGACCGTGTCCATCCCCGACCACATGCATGCGCCGGCCGCGATCGCGGCAATGAAACTGGGCAAACATGTCTATTGCCAGAAACCGCTCACCCATACGGTTTTCGAGGCTCGCCAGATGGCGAAGGTCGCGCGGGAACAAAAGGTCGCCACCCAAATGGGAAATCAAGGCCATTCGAATCCTGAAAGCCGCCGCCTTGTCGAACTGATTCACTCAGGCGTGCTTGGGAACGTTCGAGAGGCGCATGTCTGGACGGATCGTCCGGGTTCAGTCTGGCCGCAGGGAATTCCCCGGCCCGCCGGTACACACGCCGTTCCGCAAACTCTGGATTGGGACTTGTGGCTGGGAGTTGCACCGTGGCGGCCTTATCATCCGGACTACGTGCCCTTCAAGTGGCGGGGTTTTTGGGACTTCGGCACAGGCGCGCTCGGAGATATGGGTTGTCACAATATGGATCTCGCATTTTTCTCGTTGAAACTGCGCGACCCTCTCAGTGTTTACGCCATGACGTCTGAAGTGACCGCCGAGTCGGCTCCGAAATGGTCTGTTATCACCTACGAATTCCCGGCTCTCGGCGATCGTGCGCCCGTAAAACTCACCTGGTACGATGGAGGCAAAAAACCATCGGGCGAGCTCGTTAAGAAGACAGAACTTCCTGGAAACGGCGTAATAATGATCGGCGACAAAGACACACTTTACGTCCCGAGCTACTGGGGAACTGGAAGCTTCGTTTCCGGCGCCAAAGTGGACGATTACAACAATATTCCACAGACGCTTCCACGCCTTCCGGATTTCGATAAGAACCACTACCAAGAGTGGACCAATGCGTGTAAAGGAGGACCCAAAGCACTTTCCAATTTCGATTATTCCGGCCCAATGACCGAGGCCGTTCTACTGGGAAATGTCGCCATCCGCGCGGGACAAAGGATCGAATGGGACGCCGAAAAACTCGAAGTCACAAACCTTCCGGACGCAAACCGATACATTCGCACAGAGTATCGAAAGGGATGGGCTATTTAGTCCAGCCCCTCTGATTTATGGGTAGCGAAGACCTACAAATCTCGGATGCGAATCGGTTCCATGAACTTTCTTCTCGGTGGGGCGACACTCTGTGGAGCCCA
>JAQBVM010000025.1 GCA_027623095.1 Verrucomicrobiota bacterium | reverse complement strand
CTCCCCAGAGTGTCGCCCCACCAATATTTTGGAATGGTTCATGGGTGGCTCTCCCGTTTTTGCAGACCCGCTTTGGACCCGTGAACCCCGAGCGTTCAACGCTCACGTTCCAAATTTGAAATTTGAAATTTGAAATCTCAAATCATTGGTTCATGGGTAGCCCCGACCTTCAAAGATTGCACGCGCATTGGGACCATGAACCGGGGAATTGGAGCGCAGGACTAAAATCGCAAATCGCAAATCGCAAATCAAAAATGGTCCGGTTCATGGGTAGGAGGGCTTTCGCGCTTGTCCTCGTTCAGATGCGCCCGGGGGTCATTATTGCTTGCCTAAATCTCTGGACGCAGCGCACGCTGAATGAGAACATTTCCAGCGTCATCGTCGGAAGACTGCAATCAGCGATTTGCATTTGATTACGATTGGATCAGCAATGCCGAGTACTTACCTTGATCCGCCCCGGGACGTTCTTATCATTGGCGCCGGCCCAACGGGAGCGGTGGCCGCGAAACGATTTGCTGAAGCCGGCATGCGCATCGTCGTTCTCGAGCAAGGCGATTGGCCGGATTATTCAAAAGCGCGCGCCGATCATCCTGATTTCGAACTCACCACCGGGCGCAATTGGTCCGGCAATCCAAATCGCCGCCAAGCGCCCAGCGATTATCCGATTGACGACGCGCAATCGGATATTTCCGCGGTTCTCTACAATGCAGTTGGCGGCGGCACCGTTATTTACGCCGCGCATTGGCAGCGAAACATGCCTTCAGATTTTCGGGTTCGCACACTGGACGGAATCGCGGACGATTGGCCGCTCACATACGAGGAACTCGAACCGTACTACGAACGTGTTGAAATTGATTTCGGAGTTTCTGGACTTGCCGGCGACACCGCTTTTCCTCCGGGAAAAGACCTGCCGCTCCCCCCTGCCCCATTGGGGCCCATGGGCCGGATCGTTGCGAGGGCGCACAACCGGATGGGCTGGCATTGGTGGCCCGCGCCCAACGCCATCGCGACACGCGCCTATCGGAACCTGAACGCCTGCACGCAGCGAGCGGCATGCATGTGGGGGTGCGTGGAGCGCGCCAAAGGATCGGTGGACCATACGCATTGGCCGGAACTTGTAAAAATGGGAGTGCGGCTAATCACGGGAGCGCGTGTTCGCAGACTGAGCGTCAACGGTCAGGGATTGGTCACCGGCGCGGTCTATGTGGATCGGGACGGAATCGAACATTCGCAAAACGCCGCCGTCACTGTTCTCGGAGCCAATGGGATTGGAACACCCAGAATCCTGTTGTTATCCGGCGGAGCCAAGTTTCCGGATGGACTCGCAAATTCCTCGGGCCTGGTCGGACGGCGATTGATGATGCACCCGTTCGGCACCGTCGTCGGTCTGTTCGATGAAAACCTCGGAAGCTCTCACGGCGTTTGGGGGCAGCACATCCATTCGCTTCAGTTTTATGAATCGGATCCGGCGCGCGGATTTCTCCGCGGAGCGAAGTGGGGACTGCAACCGACAGGCGGCCCGCTTTCGATGACCCGGAGTTATCCTTGGGGTGACAATCCGATCTGGGGACCGAGTTTCCACACTCAACTTCGAAAACGGCTCGATCACTCGGCCATGTGGGGAATCATCTGCGAGGATTTGCCGGAAGCAAACAATCGCGTCATCCTCGATTCTAATCTCACGGATTCGGACGGCATTCCTGCGCCAAAGCTTCTCTACCGGATGTCGGAGAATTCCCGAAAGCTTCTACAGTTTCATCTGGAGCGCGCCCGTGAATCGTTGGAAGCCGCCGGCGCCAAGGAGACGGTGATCGCGCCGCTCATTCGCGAGACCGGATGGCATTTGCTCGGAACGGCAAAAATGGGAACCGATCCGAAAACATCCGTCGTGGATGCTTGGGGCCGTTGCCATGATGTGCCGAATCTCTACATTTTCGACGGAAGCATCTGGCCAACCTCGAGCGGAATGAATCCGACCGCGACCATTGCCGCCATGGCGCTGCGTTGCGCCGAGCACTTGGTTGAAGAACGCAAAAATCAAAAGGTTCCAGGTTGAGATGATTTTCAACGCCACCGAACGCACGATTCTGGCCGGGCTTGCCGACGTCTTGATCCCGGCGGGAAACGGCATGCCATCGGCGAGCGAAGCCGGTATCGCGAACGAAGGTCTGGATCGAGTGTTGACCGTTCGCCCTGAAATTGCGGACGTTCTGGAATCAATCCTCCAGATGGCGGACGGGCGCGGATCGGAGCGGGTCATTGCCGAATTGCAGACGAATCATCCGGACGCTTTTGGCGTTCTCGCCGAATTCGCCGCTGCCGCGTACTTCCTCAACGCGGAAGTCCGAAAAGCAATCGGGTACCAAGGACAGACGCCCCACCCGATCGACCCGAACCCAGACTACCTCGAAGACGGCCTTCTTCAATCCGTGATGGATCGAGGCCTCATATACCGGCCTACCGGGGATTAGAAGGAATCAAGAAACGGCTGAAAAACATGTTGATAGATTAGTCCGTGGCGTTAAGCCTCAGAAGGTCTCGGACCTTCGCCCAGATCTGGCGCCTCCGTTCGAGGCTTACACGACCGCGCCGTTCAAACAGTTTCTCGGAAGGAATCGTGTACAAGATCGAACAATCGCAAAACGTCTTCCAATCCATTCCATCTTGAATGCAGTCGAGTCCGCAAAGGAGTGGGGTCGCAATTATACGAAGCCTTGATGGATGAACTTCGCGCCCGTTCGACCTATGGTGTCATTGCTGGGATCGCGCTCCCAAATGATGCGAGTGTCGCGTTTCAAGAGAGGTTCGGTTTTCAAAAGGTTGCGCGTTTCCGCGAGGTTGGATGGAAATTTGGACGCTGGATTGATGTTGGATACTGGGAGCTATTCCTTTGAACACGGACAGAACCGGCGCATCCTGGGCATGCGCATACAGAATCGGAGTAACGATTGAGCAGCTTTCGATACGCTTGAAAAGCCTGAAACAACAGATCTTCCTGGGCGCAGATTCAGGACGAACGAGCGAGACCACTACTCCATCTGGGCGAAATTGATGTATCCGATAAACATCTCCTCCCAGGACTGTTCACCGAATCTCACGGTGGCCGCCGGGTCCGGGTTAAAACGATTTCGGATTGAGTTGTCGAACGCGCCTTCAGCAACCAGTCGTGTGCCGGCGGGCACATCCTTTGGACTCGCCAGCCGGTAGAGAGCCTGCCAGTCAAAGAAATACTTCGGAACATTGAGGAGCACCTCCCGATCGCCATCTGGATACACAAGCGTAAATCGGGCAGCCGCACCTCTGTAGTGCATGTGGGGGCTAAGCTCGTAGATTCGAGACTTCTTCGCAAAGGTCATTGACGCGGATACCGGCACGTCCGCCGTCTCGGGTGGAATCACGAAACGCGTGTTGTAAGCCGCCGTTGTGACGAGCTCCTGTTTCGGTTTCTCATGCGCCAAATACAAGCCGAGCTGTGTGTCGTCTGTGGTTGCTTTTCCGGAAGCCGTGTAGTGCATCTGAAAGACAATGGTGTCGCTCCGTTTCAAAAGTTTTCCCGTGCCTCCCGGGAACGGGACCTGGTCCATCCCAGGCACGTAGCCTGCGAAGAATCCACTGAGCCCACCCTGAAACGCCAACAACTCCAGGATACCGCCCTTGAACACCAGACTATGATGCACCACCGAACGGTTCCCCGGTTTCACGGAAACGGCTCGAAGCCAGACATCATTGGGAAACGGACTCTTTGCGATCAAATATCGGTAGTCAATCGCGCCGGTTGCGGGAACCTCCTGCGGCGCGATCGAAATGATTGCGTCAGGCTCTCCCAACGGCCAGTCCTCAACGGATTCCTGGACGGCGTCCACAAGAGGGTCCGGTCCGTCACCCCTCGGCGCTCCGCGATCGATCCAATCAATCAGAACCGCCACATCCTCAGGCGGCAAAGCCTTCGAGTTCGCAAACCGTTGATAGGCGGGATCTGCGTGCCACGGAGGCATTTCACCCGCGAGCACGGCCGATTTGATCAGTCTAGAAAACTCCTGAATAACCGAGTGATTCTTCATCGCCCACGGCGCGATATTTCCCTCGCTGTGACAAGGCATGCACGAAACCAGCAACATCGGGGCGATGCGGGTCGAATATGCGGCCTCTTCAATTGGCCGCAAACCGGAAGGCTCACCAACAACCGCCATCCGCGAAATCGAAATCGGATTCTTCCCGATCAGTTCGGCGACCGCGCCTGCCAAGGGTTGAGTCCGAACTATGCTGACACCCGTGTCGATGAGTTCCTCCACAGGCCCCCGATAGGCGATCGACCAATCCGACGTCGAGACCAGAACCGCCTCGGGCGAGCGGCCACTTCCCAGCGTCCGATGAACCGCGTGTGATGGGTCCTGAAGAACCCGCATATCCGCTGGAAATACTTTTGCAATTTCCGCGATAGAATTGCGCTCCAGAGTCGCGGAGGCGGAGATAATCCAAGTTGGCAGGTTTTCTTCTCCAGACTGCTTGCGAATACGATCCAATTCAGCTGCGAAAGGAATCACGGAAGCCAAATCCGCGCCGGCAAGAATCACCATCACGCCCTTGGCGGTTTGCTGGTAATATAACTCGAAGGCACCTCCCGTGACATCCAAAAGCCGGAAGTTGCTCACTTCCACAGCGGGCGCATCGAGCAATTGGCGCAGGCGGAAAAAACGGGACTCCACCGTGCCGCAAATTGGATCTACAAAAGGCCTGGGTGTTGTGCCGCCTCGAAACTGCAACAGCGGCGCCCACTCCTCACCCTCCATGAGACGCGCAACCGACTCGAGCACATACTCCTTGTCCGCGGCTGAAGTCTCCAGTGTCAGTTCGACTTTGTTGCCAAGCGGGGTTATCTGCACGCGATCCTGAGCGCGCACTGGCATGCCCGGTAAGCCAAGCAGACAGCCAATCAAAATGGCCTGGCCAAGTTTCGATACAAATCTTTGAAAACGGGACGACCGCCATCCACCGCTTATCCAAAGCCCTATTCGTAGTTTTTCGCCAGTCAACTTCATGAAGCGCCGAGACAGTAATGCACGGACTCGGCTTCAGCAAGTTGGAATAAGTTCGGCGGGACGCTACGGTCGCACTGATGTTCCATCGCGCCGACGGATTGGACGCCAGTACCCAGGATCCGATTGGAACGGATATTTCTTCGCGGCTTCTTCGTTGATATCGACCCCCCAACCCGGAGCTTCATTGACGTAGAAATATCCGTTCTTGAGAGTCGGGCAACCTGGAAAGACCTCTTGGGTCGAGTCTCTAAAAACCATCGATTCCTGAATTCCAAAGTTTGAAATGGCCAGATCGAGGTGGATATTTGCGGCGTGCCCGACAGGAGAAACATCGCCCGGACCGTGCCAGGCGCTGCGGACATTGAACCACTCTCCGAGCGCCGCAATCTTGCGGGCCACCGTAAAGCCGCCAACTTGAGAAATATGGACGCGAATGAAATCGATCAGCCGCTCCGAAATCAGCCCCACCCATTCGTGCGGGCTATTGAAAAGTTCGCCCATTGCAATGGGGACTGACGTTTGCTGGCGGAGCATTTTAAAATAACCGTTCTGCTCCGGAGAAAACGGATCTTCGATGAAATACGGCCGGTATTGTTGCAGTTCTTTTAGGAGATTGATCGCGTCGATCGGTTCGATCCGTTCGTGGACGTCATGGAGCAGTTCGATATCCTCCCCAAATTTGTTCCGAATATGTTCGAACATCTTCGGCGTCACCTTCAAATAAGGGCGCGCGTCCATCAGCGTGTCCGACCGCAATCCGAATCCTTCCTTTTTAAAGTCGGCTTCGCCCGAAAGATGCGACGAGCCGTATCCGCCGAGCTGAATGCGAATATGTCGGAAACCGCGCTCGATGTTTCTCTGCACGCTGTCTTCCAATTCCTGGAAGTCGCTGCCGCTTGAGTGCGCGTAGCAGTCCGCAGCGAACCGGCATTTCCCGCCGATCAACTGATAGACCGGCATGTTGGCCCGTTTGCCCTTGATATCCCACAACGCCTGGTCCAAGCCGCTCATCGCGTTGTTGAGAACGGGACCATTGCGCCAGTAAGAACTGGTGTAAGCGGTCTGCCAGACATCTTCGATATTATCGACGTCCCGTCCGCGCGCAAAAGGATCGAGGAATTCATCGACCGCGTTCATAACCGTGACCGCACGCTGGTTAAACGTCGCGCACCCGAGACCGTACAGACCCGGTTCGCTTGTCTCCACCTTGACAACTACCAATCTCTGGCCCTGGGGATTGGTTGGAATCGCGCGCACCTTCGTAATCTTGAGAGGCGCCAATCCGTTCGTCCCTTTCGCGTAGGTTTGCGCAAGCGATTCATTTCGCGATCCAAGAAATCCAAAAGCTCCCGCGGCGGCGGAGAGCCCCAGTCCTTTTACAATGTCACGTCGGTTCATATAAAAATTTCTTTCCGTCCAGGAGGCTAGTGGTTCGTGAAGGAAAGCTGACAAGGTTTCGCAGGATTGGAAAGGCAAAACGCCTCGGAAGGCTGAACATCTGAACAACGATGGCAGGCCCTTAACCGTTACGCTTACAACACCGAAACGCTGCCCGAACAGCGTCCCAGGCTTGAGCAAACCAGATAGCCGAACATTAATCGAAAATAGAAAAGCCACCGCCTAGTCGGAGATCAGACGGTGGCTTCCCCATTTTACCTCCTTGTTTCATCAAGACCCATGTCCGGCTGCGGCAATGCGCAACGTAACAGATGGCCCTTCATGAAATTGCTTCGGAATCCACATTTTCAGAAATAAGAACATCATGAACGAAATGTTGTAAGCCAATCTCTCCTTCGTAATACGAATATTGAAACCGGCTAACAATGACAAAAAAACGGTCTGCCGTCAAACGATTCTTGTTCACAACTTATTCACCGAGTGATTTGGGAAGTTTGGCTCATTTGACAGACTGCAGATTGGCTGTTAATCTTTGCGCAGAGCATGATTGATCAAGGTCAGACTACTCCCGACGTCAGCATTACCGAGAATGCAGCCGACCAACTTAAGTCGTTGCTCGCTCGAGAGGAAGTTGGGAAGAATTTCCGCGTGTACGTTGAGTCAGGAGGGTGTTCGGGCCTTCAATACGGAATGGTCTTCGACGAGAAACGACAAGACGATTTGACGTTGGAGTATCACGGGGTATCGGTATTGGTGGATCCATTTAGCGCAAATTACCTGCGCGGTGCCGTTGTAGATTTCGAGGACAGCCTGAATGGGGGAGGATTCAAAGTGAAGAATCCGAATGCCCGCCTCTCTTGTGGCTGCGGAAAATCGTTCGAGGCCTGAGCATTTTTTGAAATGCCCTGGCTGTAAAATGCCGTTCCGTGCGATGCGGAACGGCTTTTTTACTATCCGCATCAATTGAGAACGCTTGATGGACCAAATCCTGATTGATTTGTTCGCGGATCCGAAGCTCTGGAGAATTCTTCGCGTCTGTTGGCGCTGTATCGATTCTCAACCGACTGATTCTGAAGGTGAGCATTCACTCAGCGTTATTTTTTAACTCGGCCTTCGTTTTGTGAATCAGAAACCAACCGACAAATCCCGCGGCGATTGTTGATAAACCCAGAAAACTTTCTTTCGGGCGTTGGAGTATGGAGAACAGGGTAACGGCGCTGACACCGAAAAGGAACAGCATCGGCACCCAGGGCCAGCCGGGAACCTGCAGTCTTTCTTTGTGTTTTAACTTTAACACAATCAATCCCACCACGGTCGCCGCAGTGCTCAGTCCGAGAGTGAAGCCGATGTAGGTTAAAAGGCTTTCGTAGGTTGCCGTCCACAAAAGTGCCAATGCCAAAAGACTTTGAAGTGCTGTTGCGGATCGAGGCGGTCCGGCATTGGAGAATAGGAAGCCAGGCAGGTATCCGTCCGCCGCCATGCGCGCATAAACGCGCGGTCCCGCCATCAACAACGATGAGACGGATGTTGCCAGGGCAAGGGCAACGAGGAGCGACGTTGCGTCCGCCCAGGATGGGCCGCCGAGTGCCTGTGCCGCGATGCGTCCGATGTCGAGTTTTCCGGCAAGTTCTGTTGTGGGGGCGGAATAAACGAATACAGCATTGAGTGTGACATACAGAAGCGTTACCAATGCAGTGCCAAATAACAACGAGCGCGGCAAGTTCTTCTCAGGATTGCGGACCTCACCTCCGATGTAGATTGCAGCGTTCCATCCGGCATAACTGAATGAGATCCAGACGAGGGAGACTCCGTAAACGGAAATGGGAACGGATGCAGAAGGAGGCTGATCCACGGAGGGCAGCCTCATGATTGCCAAACCCACGAACAGGCCGATGAGGAGTACCTTGAGGAGAACGGCGCTATTTTGAATCATGGCGCCACCTCTCACATCAAGCGAGTGGACCAGCGAGACGATCAAGATAAGGAAAGTCCCAGTCCATCTAGATGTTGAGGCGGGAAACCAAGTTTGAGTGTATTCGCCGAAACCATAGGCGGCGGCGGCCAGCGGAGCCGAGAAACCGACGAGTAGCGAAATCCATCCCGCAATGTATCCCGCTGCTGGATGCAGCGTTTTCGAAAGGAATAGATACTCACCTCCCGACTCCGGAATGCGGCGTGCCAGAGCACCGTAACTCAGAGCGCCAAGCGTAGCCATGACGCCGCCAAGAATCCACACGGCAAGGACCGAAGCGGGCGACTTCAAGTCGGCTAACAAGAAGCCGCTGGTCGTGAAAACCCCTGTGCCGATCATACTCGCAACCACGAGCGCGGTCGCGCTTACAAGTCCCAGCTTGCGGCGCGAGGGTTCTGCGGTTTCCACAAAACTCTACGGTTTCGATTTTTTCCTGAATCGAATCATGTAATTGTCCTTCAGCAGATCGTAATCCGCAACCTTCTCGAATCCGGCCTTCTCTATCTCCGCGGTGAACACCTCTTGACCGGCGCGGACATGATTGAGTGTCCAGTCGGACGTCACTCCCGGAATTCTCTTGAATTCAACCATCACAATTTCTCCGTCTTTTCTTAGAGCGTTATGGATGGATGCGAGTGAGCTTTGTGGATACTCGAAATGATGGTAAACATCGCATATGAATGCCAGATCAATGGAGTTATCGGGGAGCTCGATTGAACGTTCGGTGCATTGATGAGTCCGGACATTCTTTAAGCCGGCTTCTTTCGCCCGTTGATCGATATGCCCCAGAAACTCGGAGACAAGATCAACCGCATAAACTGTCCCTAATGGCCCTGCCTTTTCAGCGAAAAGCAATGTGAACAGCCCAGTTCCAGATCCAATGTCGGCCACCGCGGCTCCGGCGCGCACCTTAACGGTGTCGCAAATCTCACTTCGGTGATCATAGATTTCTCTCCCCTCCCTTTCGAATCGTTCAACCCAAACCGTAACGTTGGTCTGAGGCTGGAGGTATTGTCTGTTGATGCCAGGATTTACACTCGGTTCTTGCGGAGTTTTGGCCGGCGCGGTTTCCTGGGAATTGGCGCGACTTGTTGGGTAGGCGGCGAACAACAGGCACGCAAGCAACACAGTTGGTTCAGCAAAGAATATAAGGTGTGGTTTTGGACTCATAGTGCGAAGAAAAATAGGGCTGCACGATTTCAAAGTCGAGCTGTGAGTAAGCTCAACCGATGGAAGTCTCAACGCTTGCCGCCGCCTGTCATCGGGACAAACCGGACGGGCAGCACCGCTTTTCGTTCCACTCGGTCCGATCGCTTCTCGAGCACGTACAAAAACTGGGATCCTTCCGTTCCTACCGGGATGATCATTCGCCCCCCTTCTTTAAGCTGCTCAACGAGTGGGTCGGGGACCTGTTCAGGTGCGCACGTGACAATGATCAGATCGAAAGGGGCAAATTCCGGCCAGCCCTCGAATCCATCGCCGATTCTCACGTGGACATTGTCGTAGCCCAAACGCTGCAAGGTTTCGCGAGCCCTGTCGCCAAGCGCTTCGATAATCTCGACGGAATAGACATCCTTCACAAGACTGGAAAGAACTGCCGCCTGGTATCCTGAACCCGTGCCTATTTCGAGAACACGGTTCGTCTCGAGTGGCCGTAGTTGTTCCGACATGAAGGCAACGACAAACGGTTGCGAGATGGTCTGGCCAAAGCCGATTGGCAGCGGATGATCTTCGTAGGCCTGATGTTTGTAAGCCTCCGGAACGAACTCATGGCGCGGGACCGTTGCCATCGCCGACAGAACCCGCTCGTCGGAAATGTCCCTCCCTGGCGATGTCAATTGCTCCTTCACCATTTTCTCTCGGACATCTGCAAAGCGGTCGTTTTGGGACACTGAGGCGTCCGGCTCGGAGGGAGAACTGCATCCCGCAACAACCAAGCACGCCAAGGCACATGGGGCAGCCTGCCATCTCATGAACCCAAACTACGCCAGTTTCGCGCAATCCACCAGCAGAACTCCTTATCACTTCGCCATCGCAACATCCAGAGTCTCGGACGCCGGATATAGCTTATCCTCTTCTTCCTCGATTGGGGACGAAACCTGAGTGTCAAGCGGTACTGGGGCATGGTCGCTGACCGCTTCGCCGGCCTTGTGAAACTTCACACTTACGATCTTGCTAACTCCGTGTTCCTGCATCGTCACGCCATACAAGACGTCGGCCATTCCGATCGTTCTCTTGTTGTGCGTAATAATGACAAACTGGGAGTTTTGAAGAAAGCGTTGAAGGATTCGAATAAATCGGTTGATGTTGGATTCGTCCAAAGGCGCATCCAATTCGTCCAAAACACAAAAGGGGCTTGGTTTAACTTGGTATATCGAGAATAACAGTGCCACCGCCGTCATTGTTTGTTCGCCGCCTGAAAGCAGAGAGATTCCCTGAAGTTGTTTTCCGGGCGGCTTGGCCACAATCTCAATGCCGCTTTCGAGTACGTCGCCCTCGTCAACTAAACGAAGGTCGGCTTTTCCACCGTCGAAAACCTCCACAAACAGAAGGCGGAAATTCTCCCGGATCTGGTTAAATGTTTCCGCAAACATCTGTTTCGTTTGCGTGTTGATCCGATTGATCACTTCCAGGAGTTGCTGTTTTGCCTTAACAAGGTCGTCGTGCTGTACGGTCAAGAATTGGAATCGCTGTTCCGTTTCCTCGTACTCCTCGATTGCCACAAGGTTTACCGGACCCATTTCATCGATGCGATTTTGCAGAGCGGCAACCTGCTCGGTTACCGCGTCCCAATCCGTCGCCCCCCCGCTCGAAGCCATTTCGTCAGGTGTGAGTGTTTCAACCTTCGGCGGTCCCTCATCAGCGATTGTGATAGTTATGCATTCGCTTCGAATGTCGTCGAGGCGGACCTGGTATTTCTCCTGAATCCGCTGGCGGAGGTTTTCCACGGCCATGTTCTTCTGAGCGATTTCGACTTCACGAGCGCTTCTCGACTGTTGAATTTGCGTGAGGCGGTTCCGCTGTTCGCGCAGGGTCTGTTCGCGTGACGAAATTTCCCGTTCTTGGCCGTCTTTCTGTGCCTGGACATTCGCGATGCGTGTATTGATTTGTTGCCGGTCATGCTGCAGCGATTCAATTTGGCTGCGTGATTCCTGGATTTCAGTCTCATACTGAGTCCTTCGGCTAACGAACGATGAGGCTTCGGAGCGGCGAAGCTCGAGCATTTCCGCAACGTCCTTGAGTCGTGCCGCGAGAGACTTCTGTTGCTGATTCAAAGCGAAATACATCTGCTCCTCGGCCGTGGCGGCTATTTTCGACTCCGCGAGCGCCGTATTCGCGGCCTCGCGCTGCTCCCGGAGGCCTTCGAGCCTTGCATTGGATTCCGCCAAGTCGCGCTGCGCTATCTGCTCCAATTCTTCAAAGGATCTGATCTCGGCTGCGAGCTGATTCCGTTTCTCCGCCCCCTCTTGTTCTTGAGCGGCCAAGCTCTGGATTTCAAAGACTACCGTGTCGATTTTCTGGTGAAGCGAACGCAGCGAGTTCTTTAGAGCGTTAAATTCTCCCTCGTGCGTCGCGATGGACACTTCTTTGGTTTGAAGGTCGGTTTGAGCCTCTTGAAGGCTCGCCTGAAGCGAAGTTTGCTCACTTTGCAGGGCTCCTCTATCGCGGCTCGCCTCCCCAACGTCATGCTGCAGTTTGCTCAACTGGTTTCGGAGATCGGCAATTTGGTTCTTTCGCCCGAGTATGGACGCATGTCCATTGCCGTTGCCCGCGCCTCCCGTGTAAATGCCATTCCGATCGAGCATTTCACCGCTCAGCGTGACGTAGTCAAACAGGCCCTGAGTTCGGTTCCATCCGTCGGTGGCGGTTGCCAAGTCGGGAACAATGCGAGTTTGACCCAGGAGGCGATGAATGAGGGGCTTTACTGAAGCCTCTACCTGAACGACCCGAAGCGCTTCAACGTCCAAGCCGGTAGCTTCCTGTGACAGTGTCCCTCCTGAAGCGTCATCACCTGAAGATCCATTCGTTGAAACGGAATTCCGCGAACTGAAGTCGATGTTTTCAAGAAGTGAAAGCGCGGCAATGCTGGCGCGGCCCTTTCGATTCTCGATGAGATTGGCGAGGGTGTTCCTTGCTTCCTCCGGATGGCCGGCCAGAACGAGCTGAAGTCGATGTCCAAGAGCCGTCTCGATTGCTGTCACGTATTGATCCGGAACGTCAATTCGGTCTGTGAGGGAGCCGAGAGCGGATTCCGATTCTTTCAGGGCAGCCACTGTTCCGGCACTGAATCCCTCGTAATCGGTTTGAAGTTGTTCAAGCAAACTCATCTGTGAGCGATGTTCAGCCTGTTTCCGCAGAAGATTGTCAAGGACTTGAGTGGCATTGTCCAATTCCTGCTGCAAGCCTCGCAGTCTTTGCTGGCGTTCTTCGATAGTTCCGCGGCTCACTTGAACGGATCGCTTTTCAGCTTCGACGTTTGTGGCAAACTCCGTTAGGCGTTCTTCAAGACCCGTCCGCTCCTCTTCCAGTTGGATCTTCTCGGCAGACAGCTTTTCCATCCGGACGAGATTTCCCTGTCTTTGAAGGTCGATCGCGTTGCTTTCGTTTCGAAGCCGCGTCAGTTTCTGCGCAGCCGCGAATGCATCGGCTTGAGTCTTGCGCAAGTGTTCTTGCTGCGCGGTGAGGTCGCGATCAAGGGTCTGTGCCGCTGCGCGCCTTGTCTCGAGCACATTGCGATGATGATCGAGTGTGGCATTTGAAGTTTCGCAGCGTTCACTCACTGAAGCCAGTTCTTGATCGACAGCCGCGCGGCGTTCTTCTCCCTGGGTAATGTCGCCCAACGCTTTTGCATTCTGTCGCTCCAGTTCATGCAGACGCTCCTCGTTGAATTGGATGAGCCCTTCGTTCTTGTCAATCCGGCTCTTCAGCTCCTGCGCCTGCTGCTCGGTTTGATGAATCTGCTGGTTCAATTCGTTTAGCAAGGCGCGCAGTTTGGAAATTTCGTTCTCGTGTTGAAGCACCGACTCGGAGCATGACTCGGCTTCGGCTCGCAGTTTCTCGATTCCCGTCTCGCACGCTTCGATTCCCTCCAAGAGAACATCGTAGTGATGCCGCGCCAACTGTGTGTCCAAGTGCTGAAGCTCGACCGAGATTTGCTTGTATCGCCTTGCCTTGCCAGCTTGCCGCTGCAGCGAGCCGATCTGCCGTTTGACCTCGCGGATCAAATCGGAAACCCGCAGCAAGTTCTGCTCAGTCGAGTCAAGCTTTCGGAGTGACTCCCGTTTCTGCGCCTTGAATTTTGTAATGCCTGCGGCTTCTTCGAAAACAACTCGACGGTCCTCTGGTTTGCTGGACAGAAGCTGGGTAATATTCCCTTGGGCCATGATGCTGTAGCTTGTGCGGCCCACACCGGTTCCCATGAACAACTGCTGAATATCTTTCAACCGGCACGCCGTCTTGTTGATGAAATATTCGCTTCCGCCGTCGCGGAATACCCGCCGGGTAATCGTCACTTCGTTGAACGAAATCTCCACACCCGCAGCCTTAAGGTGTTCGGTATCGACGTCTCCAATCGTGAGGGATACTTCCGCCATTCCCAGAGGTCTGCGACTGTCCGTGCCCGTGAAAATCACGTCTGCCATTTCACCACCCCTGAGCGCCTTCGCAGACTGTTCACCGAGCACCCACCGGATCGCGTCCGAAATATTGGACTTTCCGCAGCCGTTGGGTCCAACGATTGCGGAGACACCGGGCAGAAAGTTTAGGGAAGTCTTGTCTGCGAAGGACTTAAAGCCCAGAACTGTCAAATTCTTTAAGTACATGCCTGAGCTCAGAAAAGTCTAACGGCGAGAATAAGTAAAGTGAAAAAACCACAATAGATAGTATTTGATACTCCGTTCATACACAACTTATTGATATAGGTTTGGAACCTAAAACTGAATTCTTTATTCGGTTTCTCGGCGTTTTTCTTGTGTCTTTGCATCCGTGCATACTTGGGACTAGGATTGGCGTGAAAAAGAAGAAAATCCGTCGTCCAAAGAAAACCGGCGGCACTATCAAGTTTCGTTTTTCCCCTAATTTGAGTGAATAGTGGGATTTGCGGTTCCTAAGCATTTCGAATCAGATCTTGCGATGGCCAATATCATCTTAACGACGCTTAACGCCAAATACATTCACGCTGCTTTTGGTTTGCGTTACCTTTTCGCGAATCTCGGGAACCTCCAGACGGAAGCGTTGATTCTTGAATTCGACATCAATCAAAAGGTGGTCGATATCGTTGAAAGGTTGTTGGAGAAGGAACCAAAAATCATCGGGATTGGGGTCTATATCTGGAACGTATCCCTCAGTACGGAGGTTGTAGCGATGGTGAAGCAGGTCTGCCCCGATGTGATCGTGGTGATCGGAGGGCCGGAGGTCAGCTTCGAACTTGAGGGCCAGCGCATCGTGGATCTCTCGGATTTCGTGATTACCGGGGAGGGAGATTTGGAGTTCGCGAAACTCTGCCGGTTGCTGGCGAGTGGAGAAAAACCCGAACAAAAAGTAATTCGCGCGCCGCTCCCTGATCTTCAACGAGTTGTGTTGCCTTACGATCGATACGACGCGCGCGATGTGGCGCATCGAATCATTTACGTTGAGGCCTCGCGCGGCTGCCCGTTTACGTGCGAATTCTGTCTCTCTTCACTCGATACTCCTGTTCGGCAATTCCCGCTCCAGCCGCTCTTGAAGGAGTTGCAAGCGCTAATAGATCGTGGAGTCAATCATTTCAAGTTTGTGGATCGGACTTTTAATCTGAACCTTGGAACGAGCAAGGCGCTGCTTGAGTTCTTTCTGGCTCGTTACCGGCCCGGAATGTTCCTTCATTTCGAGATGATTCCCGATAGATTGCCTGAAGCACTTCGCGAACCGATTCGGAAATTCCCACCGGGAACGCTTCAGTTTGAGGTTGGGATTCAAACGCTTAATGAGGACGTGAGTGTCCGGATCAAGCGGCGCCAAAATTTGGACAGGATACGGGAGAATTTCCGCTTTCTGAGAGAAGAAACAGGAGCACATATTCACGCGGATCTAATCGCAGGGTTGCCCGGCGAGACTGTTGAGAGTTTTGGCAAGGGGTTTGATCAGTTACTGAGTTGGCACCCTCAAGAAATCCAGGTGGGGATTCTTAAACGGCTTCGCGGAACCCCAATTTCGAGGCATGATGCCGACTGGGGAATGGTTTACGGCAACAACCCGCCTTATGAGATTCTTAAGACGATGAACATTCAGTTTCGCACAATGCAGCGTCTGCGCCGGTTCGCAAGGTTTTGGGATCTTGTTGCTAATAGTGGGAATTTTGTTGAAGCAACGCCGAGGCTTTGGCTCGGATCTGCTTCGGCGTTCGAAAGCTTCATGCGGTGGAGCGATTGGCTTTATCTCAAGGTGGAGAGAACTCACGGAATCGAACTGAACCGGCTTTTTGAACTGATTTTCATTTTCTTGACACAACATTTAGGACAGTCAGAAGTGGATGTAGCTCAAGTGCTTATTGGAGACTATCAAAGGGGAGGCAGGAACAGCCCACCTCAGTTTCTTCGAGCTTTCCAACCCGATGGAACAGACATTCGAAGGAGAAGCACCCGGGTTAACATTCCCAAACGGCAGGCGCGCCACTTGAAGGATTCAGGCTCCAGGGCGTGTTCCTGAATGTTTTTTCCCTGTTGACGCTGTGAGCCGACCCCCTAAGCTCTTTCATAGGATCATATCCCTGCCGCGGGGTGCTCGATCAGATAGGTTTTATGCCAGAAGGATATTGCGTTAAGTGCAAGGCAAAGAAAGAAATCGCCGAAGCCGTCGAGGAACTGATGAAGAATGGGCGAAAGGCGATCAAGGGAAAGTGCCCGACCTGCGGGGTTGTGATGTTCAAAATCCTCGGTGGGAAGCTCGCCCCTCCTGTGCCAATCGTCGAACCGTCGGCCACTGATCCCGCCGGGTAAGCCTCAATCACAAAATCGCTTAAGTTCCGGAAAACGCGGAGGAAGCCGTCCAAATGACGAGCGCCGCAAGAACGCTGCCGTTGACCATCTGGAATCTTGGGTTTTTCAGAAGTTTTTCAGGGATGTTCACAAGAACGAGGCCGAAGAACAGGCCTGCCGCGAAACCTCCGATGTGAGCTACAACGTCACTTGCCGGATTCAAGCCCAGGATCACCAAGAGAAGAAATCCAGCCAGGATCCCCCTGAGAAAAGGGCGAACGATCGTGCGCCGCCGCCGCCATTGCTGGAAAGTTAGAGCTGAAATCAGCCCCAAAGCCCCCATTACCATTCCCGACGCTCCGAGTCCGTAGTATGGGGCCTGATAAATAAAAAGGCCGGCAAGATTTCCCAGGGCTCCCGAAAGATACGCTGCCAAGAGACCGATCCCGGCTCCATAGCCTGCCATTGCCAAGCCAAGTAGAACAAAGCCGATCGTTGCGTTTGAGGCTAAATGAGTCAGATCCGCGTGCAGAAAAATGGCCGTAAAAAAACGCCACCATTCGCCATTCAGAACCGCAAGACTGTCGAAGCGGGCTGCCGAGTTCAAGGACGGGAGCGCAAGCTTATCGAGTTGAAAAACGAACGTGATGAACAGGCTCCAGGTAGCGCTTCCCCAATGAAACGGTGATTCCGACCAAGGCAATCTCTGCTCCCATCTCCAACGGCGATTTTCGGCTCGATAAAGGCGAATCGATTCGAGAGCGCTTCCATAGTCCTCAAGGTTAACCACCAACGCCCATCTGCCCTCATCGGATCTTTCAATTTTTGCTAAGATCCCCTGGCTCACGAGCACAAGACTCCAATCCATAGCCTGTCTCTCCGAACGAGTGGGAATTGTCGCGGAATCGGCGTTTGCTTCGGCCAGTGTCACAGTTCGAGTATCGATCATCCATGGAATGATTCCAAAAATTTACTTTCTACGCTACGCCACACGCATCGTCAAACCGCCGTCGATCGAGACGGTTTCGCCCGTGATATAATCGTTCTCTATCAATTGCAGGATCAAGGCCGCGACTTGCTCGGAAGTTCCCTCCCTTTGAAGCGGAATGCGCTGTTCGAGGTTCAGTTTCTTTTGCTCCGGGGACATCTTGTCATGGAACCGCGTGCGGATAACACCCGGCGCCACACAATTCACACGAATATTGTCTTCCGCGAATTCTCGGGCCAACGCTCGCGTCAACTGCGGCAACGCCCCTTTGACCGCTTGATAGGCAATGTTGGTGTGCAACGACCGCAATCCTGCCACGGACGAAATCAAAACAATCGCACCCTCCTTTTTCTTCTGCATCATCGGAACGACTTCCCGCGAAAGATGAAATACCGCATGAACGTGCACCTCAAAAGCGTTGTACCAATCCGTCTCTGAGACTTCGAACAGCTTTCCGTTCACCGGACCTCCGGCTGAATGGACCACGATATCGATTGGAGCAAGCTTCGAGGCGGTTTCCTGTACGGCGCGTTTTACCTCCGCGGCTTTGGCGAAATCGGCAAGAATGATCTCGCACCTGCGCCCGAGCGCCTCAACAGCCCGTTTTGTCTCTCGCGCCTGCTCGTTGTCATTTCTCCCGGAAATCGCAACATCTGCGCCTTTTTGCGCCAGTGCAATTGCCGTTGCCGCTCCAATCCCCATCGTCCCGCCGGTCACCAAACAGATTTTGCCCTTGAATTCCATTTTGATTCCTTTCGTTTTTAGGTAGGGCAAAGCATGACCAAATGAACTTCGAAATCAATCCATTCACGTGATTTTCTCGAACGGAGAGTCCTAAAACGAGCAGTTCCACCGCGGAGGAGTCGCCGGCTCTCGCTTCTCTTGGCGGGGCGACACTCTGTGGAGCCCGAGTGAATGGGACTGCCCGCCCGCTGCGCGCCTCGCTACTTGTGCTTGCAATTCTTCCGCCTTCTTGCGGCAAATCCAACGGCTGTTTTCCGGACAATTTGCTCGCTTGAAGTTGTTCACGCCAGCACCTTGAGCCCGAATGAGCGGGTGCAGATCCGGATCGAATCAAGGATTCGAACGTCTCAAGAGAACGTATGCACTATATATTGTTTGCCTTTCTCAGTGTGATTTGGGGAAGCAATTTCATCCTGATCAAGAAAGCCACCTTGGCTTTCGGGCCGATCAGCATCGGAGGCGGACGCGTGTTTGGCGGCGCGGTGGTGCTGGGAATTGCATGGTGGATGGGCCGGAAACCGTGGCCGATCCGGCGCAGCGAACTCGGATCGGTCGCTCTGTTAGTTCTGTTCGCTTACATCTGGCCGTTCTGCGCTCTTCCTTGGTTAATCAAGCGAAACGGCGGCGCGTTTATGGGCCTCATGATCAGCCTCGTTCCATTGCTTACAATCTTGGTCTCAATTCCGATGCTTCGGATCTATCCAACACGAAATCAAATTGTCGGAGTGCTGGGAGGTCTCGGTTTCCTCTGTCTCTTGATGACGGACGGAGTTCGGAGAAGCATCCCTCTCGGCGATCTCGGGCTGGCCGTTTCTGTTCCCCTGTGTTATGCGATTGCCAATACGCATCTCAAACGGACCTTAAGCGGGATCCCGGCTCTGGGCCTATCCTTTGTCGCGCTTGCGCTGGCGAGCATTGTCATTGTTCCAATCGCCCTCTTGCTTCCGTCTGAAGCGGTCCAGTTTGATGAGAATTTTGGACTCGCGGCTTCCTCTCTGACCGTCAGCAGCCTGCTGGCGACCGGCGTCGCCACGCATGTTTTTTACAAATTGATTCAGGAACAAGGACCGTTGTTCGCTGGATTGACAGCCTACCTGATTCCGCTTGGAACGATCATCTGGGGTTGGGTGGATAGGGAGGAAATCACCGCAATACAGTTGGTGGCCCTGGCGGGAATTCTTACGATGGTCACGCTCGTGCGAGCCAAAGCCGTCGCTCCTGCGACCGAGATCCGTGGGTCCGGGAACACCTGAATCACCCGTCGTTCAACGAACTGATCCGCCAGGTTTTTCCGCCGGATCCGCCGAGTCAGGCAGCCGACGCGACAGCGGTGGTCGCTGCAACACTGTTCGCCGGCATCCAGACAGACTACCAGCAGTCCCTAAAACATCCCCGGTACCCGGTTTAGGCATCGGTCGGTAAGTCCTGCAAAAACTCGCACAACGTGTTTCCTGACTATCCGCCGGGTCTGTGGATGAGCGACATCACCGTCAGAGACCGCAACTGAATAGCCATTTACGATGTAGAAGTATATCCAGTGAAGGGTGATCTCCTGAACCAAATCCTCCAAGCCGTCTGCTAGGTGGTGTGGGGAGGGTCGCGAGTCGTCGGATGAAATGAACTACGTCTTAAACGGTGACATCAGAAAGTAACATGATGGAATCCTACCTGGGCGGAGCCGCATCCGTCCAGAACAGGGGAGCTAAACCTCGGGGCCAGCGGCCGGGGGAACGAAGCCAGGGCGGCTCAGTAATGGGCCGTCGCGAAGAGGCCGGCTCCTTTGACCTGACAGGGGGGCCCCTGAGCCGACACGAAGGGCGAGTCTCTCTCCCGGACGAAGCCTAGCTTGCTTGTTCCACGAAGCTCTCGGCCAACCCCCAAGGCGGCACGTTGGCTGGGCGAAACGGTGCGACCGGCTCTCATGTCGGGAAAACGGTTCGTTTCATTCACCGATGAAGTCCCACGGAGTTCAAGTCCTGACTTGATAAGCGCTCTCTATAAGGCTTGGCCGAAAGGAGAGTGTTACGCTCCGGCAGCGGAAACAGCCGCTCCCTGGCTCCGCTCCTGGGGATGTCTCCAGCGCCAGAGTATGTCGTCGGCAGCCGATGACAGAAAGGCAAAACCACAGAGCGATTCCAGTGTCTCCTTCAGTTCACGGAACAAGTTAGCTTCGGCTAAGAAACGGTCTCTTACGGCTGAACGTCCACTGCGAACGGTCCCGCCTCAGGGGGAGCCCTCGTGGCCCTGTCGGCGGCACTCCCCATTCTTGGGTACAGCTCTGTCCTACCAAGGAATCGTAGGCTCCCGCCTATGGTCGGGGTCGCCCGGTGCGGGAAATCCGCTCGCCGGTCAGTATGGGGAATGGACCCCATTGCGACAACGGGGAGGGGCTGGTTTCGACCTGCCCCTTACCCACTGAAGCATCATGCTAAGTAATGCCTGTCCTCACTCAGATGCGCCCCGCACCTGCTCGAGTTGCTGGGATTTCTTGCTTCCGTCCGGCTTATCGAATAATTCTCATCGCCATGAACTCTTTCCTCTTGATTGCCAGCCTTGCACTTTCCACCTTGCTGCCCGCCCTTGCCGACCCGCCAAAGCTTCCGGGTATTGGCGCTGCGATGGAGGCGGTGATTGCAAAGAATGAAATCACTGGTTCCGTGACGGTCGTCGTCACGAAGGAGAAAACTCTTCACCTTGAAAGCACGGGCTTCGCCGATGTTGCAACGAAAAGACCAATGACTCCCGACACGCTTTTCTGGATCGCCTCGATGACGAAACCGATTACGGGCACAGCGATTCTCATGCTTCAGGACGAGGGTAAATTGAACGTCGCCGATCCCGTCGCGAAATATTTGCCCGAGTTCGCCAGCTTGAAGACCCCTTCGGGAAAGCCCGCGAATCTCACGCTGACCCAAATCCTCACGCACACCTCAGGCCTCGGCGAGGCGGCGGGCCCAGCCGCGCGACAAGCGAAAACGCTCGCCGATCTCGTCCCGATCTGGCTCGCGGCTCCGATGCAATACGAACCCGGTGAAAAATGGAAATATACTCAGAGCGGCATCAACGCCGCCGGACGTATCGTTGAGGTCGTGAGTGGCATGACCTTCGATGCGTTTCTCCAAAAACAGCTCTTCGATCCGCTGGGAATGACGAGCACAACGTTTTATCTGAGCGACGAACATCGGTCTCGCTTGGTGACTGCCTATGCGAAAGATAAAGACACAGGCGCTCTCGAACCCGTGCCACCGCGTCCCGAGTTCGGTCCGCGCGGCCGGCCGCCGCAAGGCAACGGGGGGCTCTACTCGACCGCATCCGACTATGCGCGGTTTTGCCAGATGCTGCTCAATGGCGGCACATTCGGGGGCCGCCGCTACATGAGCGCCGCCGCGATGAAGTATCTCACCACCCCGCAAACAGGCAGCTTGCCGACGGGATTCTTCCAGAACGACACTTACGGAAATCGGGGCGCGAACTACGGCTGGGGCATTGCCACCTGCATCCTCCGCACGCCGCACGACGGCGTCGGCGCAATACTCTCACCAGGCAGTTTCGGCCATGGCGGGGCATGGGGCACGCAGGCGTGGATCGATCCCGTGAAGGGCGTCGCCTATGTCCTCATGGTGCAACGGTCAAACTTCCCGAACAGCGACGCCAGCGACGTCCGCCGTGATTTCCAGGAAGCCGCCGCAAACGCGATCGCCAGGAACCGGTAGCTCTTCCGAAAAGATCCGAATAATCACGGCACTTCACCGTTCGTGCGTATCGCCTCCGGCACCTTGAAACCGCCTGTTTCGAGAAAAAAGAGGAGGTCAAGGATTTGATCTTCGTTCAGGTTTGCGAGCATGCCCTCGGGCATAGGAGATATTTGCGATGCGGTGCGCTTCGTAATCTGGCGCGCCGGCACTCTTATCGTATCATCCGGCATCAGCAGGTTCGGGGTAAGATGCACGGTTCTGCCGTCATCCTTGAGGATGGTGCCGGACACGTCTTCCCCGTTCCTCTTTGTCAATGTCCATGTGCGGAATGAGTCGTCAATTACAGCTGAGGGTTCGAGAATCTGGCGCAGCAGTTCGCCTCCCCGGTACTTTTCGGAGATCTTTGTGAGATCCGGCCCGAGCGCGATCCCGTGACCCGCGATCTGATGGCACTGGTTGCAGCGGGCGTCCATAAACGCTTTCATGCCGCGCATGACGTTCCGCCCCGTGAGTTTGGCGGCAGGCTCCTCCAGATCCGCGATCTTCCAGTCCCGTGATTGAGGAACAGCGCGGGAAGCCAAAAGCATCTGCTCGGTTTGCCGATCGTTCACCACGAGCATCTCGCCGGTCATCACCACCCAGTGGCCCGGGAATGTGCAAACATACGGGTAAATGCCCGGCTTTTCCGGAGCGCGAAAGCGCAGGACATAGATCTTTGCCTTCCGCATCGGGCCAATCATTGGCGTGGCTTCGAGGATCAAGTCTTTCTTTTCGGGCGGATGAAAATTGGAATTCGCGTTCTTCGGATCTTTCGCCATCTCGTTCGCCGCCATGCCGACCTCCTCCAACGCGCCGGGTTGAACGATAACAAGGTTGTGGTCCGTCGCGTCGGGGTTCGTGAAGACAAGCTTCACGGGCTGGCCGGTTTCCGCGGTGAACTGAGTTACGGTGTATTGCATTCGCTCCGGAACGCATTCAATACGGACGGTCTTCAAGTTTTTCTGGTTGTCGAATTGGGCCTGTTGCGCGCTGACGGACGGCTCCTCAAACTCATTGGAATTTCCCGAGTTCTTGAGCAGTGGCGGCACTCGGGCATACGCGGGATCGTTCTCCCAATAGCGGCGCAAATTCTCGGATCCAAGCGCGCAGGCGAACGCGTAAGCCAGATGTTTGTCGCGCGGATGTTGCGCTGCCTCAAGCGCCGCGTCGAGGGCCTCGCGCGTGCCGATATAACTTGCCGCAATTGCGGCTTCCATCCGCACGCGGCCGTTCGGATCGTTTGCGGCTCGGCGCAGCAGGGCGATCGCGTCCGGGAAGTTCGGGTGCCAGTTTCGAAGTTGCTCGGTTGCGGCTGCGCGCGCGTGGTGATCTTCGCAGTCCAGCAGTTCCCGAAGCAAGCTGGTGTTCACTGCGGCAATGTTTCGATACAACCAGATTGCCTCGATCTGATGATGGCGGAAACGCGGGTCGCCGGAGTCGAGCCGGGCGACCCAAGTGTCGAGCGCGCGCTTCACTTCCACCGGATCGCGCTCACGCAGTTCGCGCCGCGTCCAATAGCGATAGCGGTACTCGGGCCGCTTGAGGATCTCGATCAAAGCGGGGATGGATGCTCCAGCAATCACTGGCGGGTTTTGGAGCGGAGCCCCTTTGGGAACGATGCGCCAAATGCGACCGGAACTCCGGTCGCGGCGTTCATCCCGGAGCGAGTACTGCATATGTCCCTTGATGGGATTGTACCAGTCGCAAACATATAAGGCGCCGCGCGGTCCGAAACGAATGTCGGTAGGAATAAAACTGAGGTTCGAGGAATACAGAAGGTCACCCTGGTACTCTTCTTCGTAATGGGTATCGTGCTCGATCCATTTGTGAATCTCGACGCGATTGGACGGTTTGTAACGGACCTTTATGAATCCGCCCAGGAGTTCCTTTGGCCAGAATGGGAAATCAACGAACTCATGCCCGCAGACGCCAGAGTAAGCGGGAAGCCCCGTGGCGCCAGGATGTTGTTGTGGATAGGGAGGATTGAGCGCATGGAACGCGGAAGCGAAAACAGGATGGCTGGCAACGTGATTCCCCCAGTCGTCGAACGTCACTCCCCACGGGTTTGTGTTTGGATAGTTGCCAAACGTTATCAGCCTTTGATTTGCCGGACGAAAACGAAACCACGCGCTGTTCGCAGCCCGAACCGGTCCATACGGCGTCTCGACTTGGGAATGGTGAAAAATCGCTTCCCGGAAAAGCAAATCCCCGTCGGGTGTCCAGACGAAGTCATGCAATGCGTGGTGTGAATCTTCGCAACCAAAACCCGTGAGCAATTGTCGGCGGAAATCGGCTTTGCCGTCGCCATCGGTGTCCTGCAGGAAAACCAAATGCGGCTCTTCTGACACGTAAACACCGCCATCTCCAAATTCGAAAGAGAGCGGAATCTGCAAATCGTCCGCCCAAACGGTCGATTTGTCGGCGCGACCGTCTCCATCTGTATCTTCAAGAATCACGATTTTGTCATTCGGCTCATTCCCAGGATAGACGTGCGGATAGGTGGTGGAGCAGGATACCCAGAGCCTGCCTTGCGCATCCCATCGCATCTGAATGGGACAAGCGATGTCTGGGAACTGTTCCTCTGACGCGAACAAATTCACCGAGAAGCGAGGGTCGATCTTGAACGCAGCTAGTTCGTCCGCGGGCGAGAGCCATTCATTGCCGCTTCGGCTCTGAAGTGCCGGGGGCAATGGCGGCACGTTCGAGTCGTCCACCCGGTCGGGAGCCGGACGTCCCTGTGCGATATCCCAGACGTGGCGATCCCGGTTGGCGACCATCAAGTCGAAATTGCGCATCGCGGGCAGGAAATCCAGGTAACCGTAAGTCTTGTTCCGATCTCCAGTGTAGTAGAAAGTGTTGAGGGGGCGGTAACGTCGGAAGTATTGCTTGTTCTTTTCGATCACGGCCTCGCGGAGCGTCTCATTTACCTGGGGAGCAGGTTCTTTGAATACCTCTTGATACAGGGCTCGGGCAAAGACTTCATAGCCATCAGCCTCGAGATGTACTCCGTTGAACGTCAGATTCGATCCTGGCGAGTCCATCGCCGCCAGCGTCGGGCTGAACACGTTGGCAAACCCCACATCTTGCTCCGCGGCCGCTTCGCGCATGGCTTCCGTGTAGGCACGAAGGCGCGCGTTGTTGAGATCGGCGGCGAGAACACCGGTGACATTTTCGTTCGCAATGGGCGACACCAGAACAGTGCGCGGCGCGGTCACTCCGTTGAAGGCGCTGGTCTTCAGGGTCTGGAGAAAATCGGCCAGGCGATCCCGGAACTCTGGCAAACCTTCGGTTCCTGCAAACGATTCGTTAAAGCCAAATGCGGCGAAAATGACGTCCGCTTTTTCAATCGTGAGCTGTTGTTGAAGGGTCGCGAAATTTGCCGGGCGCGGTTGAAGACCAATCTCGTCGGCAGACCAGGCGAGATTTCGGACGACGAGATGTTGGCTCGGGAACCGCTGGTGGAGCAGCGTTTCAAAGTGACCGAAACCGCCATCCCGGTCAAAGAGCGTGTTGCCAATGAAAACAATGTGCTGCCCGCCCGATAGTTCCAGGGGCAAGCGCGTTGTTACAGGCTCAACACGGCCGGGCACGGGGGCGGTTTTCTGAAATCGCGCGTAGTCTTCCAGGTTCAAAGTTCTTGCCGGCTCCGGCTTTGCGGTAATAAGGGTCTCCCGCGCTGCGAGTCCGGGGTCGAGTGTGATGTCGGAATCGTTGTTGCCTTTGCCAACAGCCAGCGGGCTATTGAATTCAGCCGGTTGCCGCGCGTGAAGCACGGCGAGAGCGAGACACGATCCGACCAGGAATTGGAAAAAATGGGATGCCATCGTGTTTGGAATTCGTAGAATTTGCTTCCTAGCGACACCTCACCGCTTCGCGGGTCCGTCGGCTGGCTGATTCCAGAGGCGAAACGGATCCTCGAGGCGGCGCATTTCAGCGAGCAGCAGCGCTTCTAACTCCTTTCGTCGTTCCAGGAACCTAAGGTCATCGGCAAGATTCACTTGGTTCGGTTTGGGAGTGTTTCCAGTCAAGCTGATCACTTTTGGATCTTGATGTTCCCGAAGGAGTTCATCGGGATTTTCGGCAAGGTTAAACAGTTGCGTTTCGTGGACGGCGCCGTCCAGCACGTCATATTTGATGAGCTTCCAATCGCCCTTTCTGACGCAGCGCATTCCCGGTTTGGTGCCGCCGCAATAAGCGCCGTAGAGCACGTCACGCACAGCATCCCGCCTGCCTTCGAGCACGGGCTTGAAGCTGATGCCTTCATTTGATTCAGGCGTCTGTATGCCGGTTAAATCGCAAAGAGTGCTTAAGACATCCAGCAGATAGATGTTCCCCTTGGCCCGAGATCCGTGCCGGATGCCAGGACCCTTGACGATGAAGGGCACGCGCCAGGTGTGCTCATAGAGGTTTTGTTTCCCCTGCAAGCCGTGGCGGCCGATCGCCATTCCATGATCGGCCGTGTAAAAGATGTAAGTGTTGTCGAGCTCGCCCATCGCTTCGAGCTTCTCCAGGACACGGCCAATCTGAATATCGATGTTTTCGCTGCAGGCGAACTGCCGGCCGATCTCATTGCGAATTGTGATCTCATCGCGCTTTTCCCAGACTCCGCTCACGGCGACTTCGTCGCGCAGATTCGGATGGCCATGATGGAACGGGTGGGCGGGAAGGTAATTCACCGGCAGGGCCGGCGCCTTCGGGTTCGCAGGTGGAAGCGTGTTGCGATCCGTGTGATTGACCGCGCCATATTTCGCAAGCAATTCGGGTTTTCCATCGCGTGTATCATGGGGATGGGAGAACCCGAAATAGATCAAAAAGGGGTCGTGATCGTTTGCTGTCTCCCGCTGCTTCAGATAATCGAGAACTTGATCGGCGTGCCAGGCGCTGCCGGATTCGTCCGTGCCGCCCCGTTTGGACGCGTCTCTTCGCACCGTAAACTGGGCGTTTGCGGCTTCAAAGCTGTTTCCGTTCTTGCAGGTGCGCATGGTGTCATAGCCGGCGCGGTTGAACACGGCGGCCATGGAGTTCTTCTCGATTCCTGGCGGGCACCGTTCGGAAGTGAGATCTTTGAGAGCCCTTGACATCAAAGGATACGGAAGGTGCCAGAGTGTGCGGCCAGTCATGATCATGTGACGCGATGGAGTGCATACCGCACCGACAAAGGCTCCCATGTGATACGCGCCATCGAAGGTCATTCCTTGCGCAGCCAGGCGATCGATCGACGGTGTCTCCAGCGTTGAACGCTGGTTGTAGGCTTTCAAATCGTACGGAGACTGGTCGTCCGCGATGATAAAAAGAATGTTGGGACGGGCCGCGGCTTGGACAAACGGTGTGCCGTTTACGATCTGCAGAATGAACATCAGCACGGTCAAAATGCCATGCAGATGCCTGCTCCAATGGATCGCGGATAATGGACGATTGATTGCGGGCTTCATTTTCATGCTTATTCCCTGGGTATCACGGATGGCGTAATCCTTACGGACCTTAGTCACTTCAATTGCTGTTCTTCGAGGGTTCGAGTTGGCGGAGTCGTGCAAAGATTTCTGGATGGAGTGGAGAAGAGAAATTCAAAGCCTTTGTCATATCTTATTGGGCGCCTTCTTTAATTCGGTAGTGGCCGATAATCTTGTATTTAAGAAGAATGTCTTCTTCGTTGGCGCCGGCTCCGATGTTGTGAATGATCAAAGGAGTGCTCCCCGTTGTTTTATCGGACACAATGCCTATGTGCAGAACTCCGCTCCCAAGATCCCAAGCCACTATGTCGCCAGCGCGGTAGGTTTCGGGCACTCTGAGCTTCTCCTCCATTGCGATTTGATGCCGTTCAAAAAATCGCATGAGATTCGGAACACGACGGTGATCAATATTTTTGTCTGTTTTCTTGAGTCCCCATTTTTTCGGATACTTGCCGAAATTCCGGAGCATATCTTCGTGGATTTCTTTCTGGAGATCCATTCCGATTTGACGAAGCGCCCGGACAACGACATCCGTGCATACCCCCGTGTGAATGGCAACGTCGCCTCCAGGGTATTTAAGTGATGCGTAACTGGAATCGTACTCCGTTGTTACACCAATCTGCTGTCGGGCAGCCGAGGCGATCCGCAAGCCCAGTTTAGTGATGGGCTGGGCATGTGCCGCGTCAATCAGAACAAGAACGGCAACGAGCCGGATGAGCGACTTCAGAATCATAGAGTAGAACATCCATTGTGTTGCCGCTTCGCTTTGCGCACGTGCGAATAACGAGCCCAGGCCCCAACGCGGGAGAGTAACTGGCGGCGGTTCATAGATTCCAACTGTGTACTATTTGATCGTCTCGCCGAAGAGTACAACGAGTCAATTCAATAGTGATACCGCATCTGTGCAATCAGAACGTTCTCACCCGCTGTTTCGTACACCAAGCGGTGCTCGTCCGTGATGCGCCTGGACCAATACCCAGCTCCACAGAATGTCGCCCCACCAAGAAAATTGAGAGTCAGTGCCCCCTCTCCTTCGGATCTGCAGAGGGTGGGTCTGGCCTTATTCGGATGCGCCCTTCCAAATCTCACATTCCACTTCCGGAATGACAAACGGACTTGGAGACTGCAGGATCGGGCGGATGCGCTCAATTGGCATAGCTTGTACATTCCTACTTCTGGCAGCAGCCGCTTGCGTTGCCGCTACTATGTCGAGCGTCTTTGCCGCGCCGCCGGGACCCGGTTGTTCTGAAATCGCTCTTCCCGAGGCATCGGAACTTGTGCATCGGATCGTAGAGCGCGGCCGGAAACTACTCCACCCTTCAGCCTCGCAGAATTACACCTACGATAAACGTTCGCTTGAGGAGAACCTGGATGATGACGGCCGCGTTGCGGAATCAATGGTTAAATGGTACCGGGTACGCGTTGTGGAGGGAAAACCAATATCAAAGCTCATAAGAATCGAAGGACGTGATCTGACGCAGAAGGAGCTCGACGAAGAGGATCGCCGCGAAAACGGATTCCGGCAACAACTGGAGAATTCCGGGTCCAAGAAGCGCGACGACAAGGGAGAGTCCACTTTTTTCTCGGAATCTGAGTTGGAAAGACGGTTTGAGTTTCGGGTCATACGAAGAGAAATCGTCGAAGGACGTCCTTCGCTCGTGATGACATTTCGCCCAAAAGGCGTTCCTAACGCGGGCCGGGATTTGAAGGAGAAGATTCTAGGGCAGATTTCTGGAACACTTTGGATCGATGAACAGGATGCTGAAATTGCGAAGCTGCAGGTGAGCCTCGGCGAATCCGTTTCGTTCGGTTGGTTCGGGATCGCGGGTTCACTCCACCGCTTTCAACTGGGATTCGAAAGGATCAAGACGCCGGACGGAATTTGGATCACACTTAAGAACGCCTTCTCTCTTCGTTCTCGGATACTGTTTAAAACTCTGGATCTGAGAAGGACCGAGCACTCCAGCGGTTTTAGTCGCGAGTAATCTTTGTATTGAAGGAGCTGTTTCAGAAACTCCCAGTCGTCCGGATTCTGTGTGGTTTTCAACAAAAAATGTTTCGCCTTTGATTTTGCGTTCGTTTCGCGGCGCGCGGATCGTTTGCCTATGAACTCCAGGACTCGTCGATTTCTGTTAATTGTTAGCGCCCTTATTCTCTCCTCAGCCGTCTCTACATTCGCGTCGCCGAAACGTGATTACGGTAAAATTGAATGGGTCACCGATACCTGGGGTATCCCCCATATATTCTCGGACACAGATGCTGGCGCGATGTATGGGCTTGGTTTTGCTGCTGCTCAGGAACGAGGATTTCAGATGACCTACAATCTCCGCATTATTCAAGGCCGGCTCGCTGAGACTATTGGAGTCCGAAATCGTGGCGGTCGAGATGAAACATCGTTGGATAACGATCGCAAGATGCGAACCTTTGGCTGGGAGCGCGCAGCGCGGACCACGGCGGTGAATCTCGATTCCGAGACGCTTCGTCTGCTCGAGGCCTATTGTGAAGGGATAAACGACAGTTTCGCGGCACAACAAACCGGCGGCAAACTCCATCCGTTGTTTGGTCGATTCGAAATCACTCCCGAGCCGTGGGTGCCTGCGGATTGTCTTTTGAGCTGGTGGCATCTGGCCCAGTTCTTTGCCACCGATGGCACTCGCGATCTGATCGGGTGGAGAAACCAGGAGAACCCGCGTTCCGATCGTCCACAACCTCCCGATCAAGAGCCTCTCTGGACGGATGACGCAACCGCGGTTGTTCAGCGCTCGGATGTGACCGACGCGTGGGTCCAAAGCGCGGAGGCGTTTCTTCAAACGAGAGGCTTTGCCAGCGATGGAATCGGCGAAGCAGGCCCGAAGTTCAGTCATGCCTGGGTCGTGGGTGGAAGAAAAACGACGACAGGCGCGTCGGTGCTGGTGAGCGATCCTCAAACACCCGTTCGGAATCCGTCTCTTTGGATGGAGTTTCATGTGAGCGGCAAAACTTTCAACGCGCGTGGCGTGGGAATTCCAGGAAGTCCGGGTCTTTTGATCGGCTTCAACAAGAATCTGGCTTGGGGACTGACCGCTTTGGGCGCCGACCAGGCGGATTTGTTCCGACTCGAAACGGACCCCGCGCATCCAAACGAATATCGATGGGACGGATCATGGCGAAAGATGAATCTCATTCACGAGCGTATTAAGGCGCGGAACGGCAATGATGTGGAGTTCCTCGTGCGCGAGACACATTTGGGTCCGATCGTTTCCGCGTTCTCTTTTCGCCGGCCTGGCGATCCCGAGGTGGCGCTGAAACGAGTGCCGATGTGCGAGACCGATCGGGACACAATCAAAGGTGCCTTTGCCATGATGCGGGCGAAGAATGCTTCGGAATTCAGCGACGCGTTGGGGGGTTGGCGATTCCCAACGGCGAACTGTGTCTTTGGCGATCGAGAAGGAAACATCGGGTACTCGGTGGTGGGTGCGATTCCGGTGCGATCCAAACTGGCGGAAGAACGAAATGGAAGCGCGGCAATGCCTGGGACGGGGGCCGCATGGGATTGGCAAGGATTCGTTCCGTCGGAACTGTTGCCCCGAGTCACAAACCCGAAGGCTGGAATGCTGCTCAGCGCAAACCATCGTCCGATCGGTGCGTTCTATAGGATTCCGCTCGGTATCAGCACGGGTTCAATGGGAGATACCATTCGCTCCTGGCGCTTGCGTGAACGTTTGGAGGCGAAGAGCGTGTTTTCGCCTGAGGACGTATTGGATGTGCATTTTGACACCACAAATCCGGCGCGCCGCGAAATAGTCGGTCTCGGTTTGCATTTGCTGGGCAACGGGCAAAACTCGTTGTCGGAGGACGCGATCAAAGCTCTTTCTGTTTTGGCGAAGTGGCATGCCTCCGGCGCAAGCAGTGATTTAAAGGCAGACGGAGCTGCACTGGCGACCGGAATCAGCACTTTCTTTCGCATGATGGCGACGCCCGTTGCTCTCAAGTATGGTGGCGGAGAATCGGGGCTGGCGCGGTTTCTCAAGGATGCGCGCGCGCGAACCGCAGCCGATCCGAAGGCGGAATTGAACGAAGATGAACGGCAGTTTATCGACACTGTTCTTGCAAACGCCTGGCGAGAGCAGAGTGGACGGGGCCGTGTGGAAAGGTCCGAACAGAGCCCTGCCCATTCTCGGCAAGTGCAGAGACTAGGCTGGTTTGACAGTTTGGATGGTTTCGGATCGCTCGACGAAACCGCCGATTTGCCAGTTCCCGGAATAACGTGTTTTGATGGCCAGACCATCCACTCGCAATTGGCCCAGTCTTACACTCAATGGGTTCGATTGGATGACGTGGACGCTTCAACAACCGTCTGCCCGATCGGTCATAGCGATCGGCCTGACAGTCCGTACCGGACGAGCACCATGAGTTTGTGGGGTGAAGCGAGACTTCATCCGGCGCCCTTAAGCCGTGAGGGTGCAGGAAAAATCGCGGCGGGAAGCGTAATCCTATCGAACTGAATCACCGTCTCAACACTGCTCCGCGAGCGATTTAGCAGCAGACCAAAGGTCGCGCCCTTTGTACTGGAACAGGAGCAGAAACGTATTCATCGTCGGGTTCACCATCCCGCCGCGCAGAAGCGAATCCCCACTATTCGAAACCGTGCTGGAAAAACTGTCTCTCCTGCTTTTCGCATCCGGAGAGACAGCAATGACCGGTCGGCTATTTTTTCTTGCCGGCACCCTGCTTGTCGGTGATGGCCTTCTTTTTCGTCTGGTCGGCGCTGCTAGCCTTGACCTGTTTCTGTGAAGTTTTCTTTTGATTCGCCTTCGGGGATTTATCGCCCATGCTTTCGCCTTTCTTTTCCGGATTAATTCACCTGCGGCATGTTAGTTTCTCCGAAGGTGTGCATACAGTGCCTGCAGAGACGGTCTTTGTAAATGAAGGACGCGTTAAGGAGCGGCGCCTCATTTTGATGGGAATGCTTCGCCCTTCTCCACTTCGCGAACGAGGAGACTGACGTCTCCTTGCCGTGTCCTGCCTGCGGGAAGGGCCTTCTGGAAACCACGGGCCTTCCGGATTCTCAGTTACCCAAGAAATTAATCGTGGAAAATACTTACGTTCTTGGCAAGCTGACGCGAAATCGATCCAGGTCGCCGCTCGGCAGCGGTACGGGTTAGCAACACAATTTGTGGAAAACAACCTTCAAAGAGTCGGCCAATGCGCCGTGATTGCGCTCGCAACGCTTTTAGCGGCCGGTTGCGATACTAGTTACTCCTCATCGGTTCAGCCAAATCCGGATCTCCAGAGCGGCCCGTCCGTGCGAACCGTCGAAACGATGCGTGTTGGCACAGCACCGTTTGAAAAGACAATCGTTGCCAACGGATCACTCGCGGCATTTGACAGAGCTGTTCTTAGCACGAAAGTGGCAGGCCGGCTGGCGTCGATCGAAGTGGATTTAGGGACCATTGTCAAAGAAGGCGGGCTCCTCGCGCGAATTGCTCCCGAGGACTACAGGCTCCGCGTGAAGCAAGCCCAGGCGCAACTGGCTCAAGCCCGGGCACGCCTCGGACTTCCTCTGGAAGATTCGAACGACCAAATCGAAGTTGAGCAGACGAGCACGATTCGACGGGCACGCGCCATGCTCGAAGAAGCGCGCGCCAATCAAGAACGAATCGCGAAACTGGCGGCGCAGGGGATTATTTCCGAATCTGAACTCGAGACGGCAGACGCAACCTATGCTGTGGCGTTAAGCCGCTACGAAGACGGATTGGAGGAGGTTCGGGACCGCCAAGCCGTCGTGGCCCAACGCCGATCGGAGCTGGAAATAGCGCAACAGCAGTTGGCGGACACCGCGATTTTCGCTCCGTTCGACGGCACGATCGAGAATCGGCAGGCGAACTTGGGCGAATACCTCTCGGCAAGCACGGCGATCCTCACTATCGTCCGAATGGATCCACTGCGCCTCCGGCTTGAAATCTCCGAGCGGGACGCGCCGGACATCCAAACAGGTCAACCGGTGCGCCTCAAAGTCGATGGAAACCCAAAAAACTATTTGGGCGCGATTACTCGATTAAGCCCCGTAATCGAGGCGCGCACCCGAATACTCCGTGTCGAAGCGGATGTTTCTAACCCGGACTTTCTGCGCCCCGGATCCTTTGTGCGCGCCGAAATTGTCTTGGATACGGATCATCGGGCAATCACCATTTCGACAAACGCGCTCGTGACGTTTGCGGGGATTGAAAAGGTCTTCGCGATCAAGGACGGCAAAGCAGTCGAGAAACAAGTGACAACAGGGCGCTTAAAGAGCGGATCGGAACAGATTGAAATTCTCTCCGGCCTGGTCCCGGGCGAAATCATCGTTTTGAATCCTGGCGACCTCAAGACCGGCGATCGAGTCGCCGACACCAGCGAGCGGTCCAGCTAGACACAATGCAAAAACTAGCGGAAATCTGCATTCGGCGACCTGTGTTCGCCACCATGTTGATTCTCGCTCTGGTCGTCGTGGGGAGCGCCAGCTACCTCAACCTGAATGTCGATCGTTTTCCCTCGTTCGATTTGCCTTCCGTCCGTGTTTACGCCCGCCTGCCCGGGGCGTCGCCCGCGGAGATCGAATCGCAAATGTCCCAACCCCTCGAGGAGAGCATCAACACAGTTCAAGGAATCAAGGAACTGCGGTCGATTAACGGGAGCGGAATTTCCTTTATCATTGTCACATTCGAGCTCGACCAGAACATCGATGTGGCAACACAGGACGTTCGTGACCGGGTGGCGAGCGCCATGCGTAATTTGCCGCGCGAAGCCGATCCGCCAGTCGTCTCGAAATCCGACTCGGACATTTCGCCAGTCTTGACGCTGGCTCTTTCAGGCGCCAGGTCTCCCAGAGAGCTGACGGAAATCGCCGACAAAATAGTGAAAGTGCAGTTGGAACGGTCTATTGGGGTTGGAGAAGTCGAACTCCAAGGCGGTCTCAAGCGCGCGATCAACATCTGGATCGACCCGGATCGTCTCGATGCCTATAGAATCCCGATCACCACGGTGCGCGCCGCAATCGTCCGTCAGAATGCCGATGTCCCCGGAGGCAACGTCACCGAAGCCTTGCAGGAACGGACGCTGCGAACGATGGGCAAGATCACTGATCCAAGGGCGTTCAACGATCTCGTGGTCACAACCATCAACGGCGTCCCGATTCGCATCCAGGACATCGGTTGGGCCGAGGACGGAACCAAGGAACAACGCTCGATCGCCCGATTGAACGGCGTTCCCACGGTGATGCTCGAAGTGCGCCGTCAATCCGGCGCCAACACCGTCGCGGTCATTGAAGGCCTCAAAGAAAAGATCGAGGCCCTCACTCACCAACTCCCGCCCGACATTAAGCTCGAAGTGCTCCGCGATCAGTCGCGCTATATCTACGAGGCGTTGCATGAAATCAACCGGCATTTGGTGGTCGGCAGCATTTTGGCATGCCTCGTGGTTTTTCTTTTCATGCGAAGCTGGCAGGCGATGGTGATCGCGGGCGTCGCCATACCCGCGTCGGTCATAGCCACCTTCGGCATGATGCGGGCGCTCGATTTTACCCTGAACAATGTCACCATGCTCGCGCTGGTTCTCATGGTTGGCATCGTGATCGACGATGCGATTGTCGTGCTCGAGAATATCTTCCGATTCGTCGAAGAAAAGAAGATGAACCCCTTCGAGGCGGCGAAGGGCGCTACCGCCGAGATTGGGCTGGCGGTAATGGCGACCACTTTCAGCCTCGTCGTGATTTTTGTTCCCGTTTCATTTATGTCGAGCATCGCCGGGCGGTTCCTCTTTCAGTTCGGCATTACCGCAGCCGTCGCTGTGCTCGTGAGCCTGGTCGTTTCGTTTACGCTGACCCCAATGATGTGCGCGCGTCTTCTGAGGGCGCCTTCGAATGACCCGGAAGAAGGTGGTTCCGTGGCCCGTTCACGGCGCGGATTTTACGCATGGATCGACCGGCATTATACCCAATTGCTCAGGTACGCGATGAATCATCGGACGCTTGTTTCTACCGCCGCTCTTGCAGTCATGCTTTCGTCGGTGCCCCTCTATCATATCGTGAAACAAGATTTCATCCCGAGCGACGTGGACGAAGGCGAGTTCGACGTGAGTGTTTACGCACCCGAGGGCACCAGCCTCGGAGCAATGACCAATGTGGCCCGGCAAGTCGAGAAAGACCTGCTATCGATTCAAGGAGTGCGCCTGGTGATTTCCACCGCGGGTGGAAACGGCTTGTTTGGCAGTCCCAACAACGTCCGGTGTTACGTCGGCCTCGTCCCGCACAACGAGCGCACCTTTTCCCTAAGCCGTCTGTTTAGTTTTCAACCGTGGAAGGCGTTTCAGGGAAACTACTCACAACGGGATGTTGTCCAAAACGTCCGGAAGAAGATGCGAGCGTATCCTGATCTCCGCGTCTCAATCCGCAATCCGCAGACTTTCAACATTGGAGGACCGAACTACGACATCGATTTTTCTCTGCTCGGCCCCGATCTTCAGACGCTCTCCACTTTCGCAAACAAACTTCGCGAACAAGCGCCGAAGCTTGGACTCCTGGACGCCGACACGACACTTAAACTCGACAAGCCGGAACTCCGCGTTCAAATCGATCGTGTCCGCGCCGCCCAACTGGGTGTTGATACCGAAGAGATCGCCACGGCGCTTCGGCTGATGGTTGGCGGCGATGATCGGGTCTCGAAGTTCTACGACCGCGCAATGAACGAAGTCTATGACGTCGAGTTGCGCCTTGCCGACGGCCAGCGCAATGACGCAACTGCCATTTCCCGCCTGTACATTCCACGCGAGGACGGCGGACTCGTTCGATTGGACAATCTTGTCGAGATAGTTCCAGCGACAACGGCATCTCGAATCGACCGGCTCGACCGTCAGCGTATGGTCAGTCTTCGCACGGCGATCGCACCCGGATTTGCGCTTGCCGACCGGCTGGAAGCCGTCCGAGGGGCTGCTGCTCAACTGGGACTCCCAGCCGGATACTCAACGCGGGTATCGGGAAAAGGTCGCGAGCTCGAAACGACATTCAAAGAGTTTCTGTGGGCGTTCGTCCTTTCGATCATACTGATGTATCTCATCCTCGCGTCTCAGTTTGAGAGCCTCGTGCATCCCTTCACGATCCTTCTTTCGCTGCCTCTCTCCGTACCTTTTGCGCTCCTGTCCCTTTGGATCACAGGAAATACGATAAACCTTTATTCCGCGCTCGGGATTCTCGTCCTGTTCGGTGTCGTCAAGAAGAACGCGATTCTTCAGATTGATCATATGAATAATCTCCGAGCGCAAGGAATCGAGCGCATGACGGCAATCCTCCAAGCGAATCGCGACCGTTTGCGGCCGATCCTCATGACAACCATGACACTCATTGCCGGGATGACCCCGCTGGCGATCGGAACGGGTCCGGGAGCCGAGGAACGCCGGGCGATCGCGGTCATCGTCATCGGAGGACAGGCGCTCTCGCTCCTTCTAACCTTGATTGTCACCCCGGTCGCCTACTCCCTTTTGGATGACCTCGCGAAAAAGCTTCACTGGCGCGGCTTCAGCTCAAGGCCGGCTCCGCGGCAGATTCCGCAACCGGCAATCAGATAAATCGTTGGCGGCCTTGCAGACATGACTCACGCTCTCGCGTAAAACGTTTCCGCGAATCGTGTCAACTCTTCCCGCAGCTTGAGGTAATCGCCCTGCCCGATTTGCCAGGAAGAAAACAGCCGGGCAACTTTGGAAGCGGGGGGCGCATCTCCGAATGAGGGCAGACCACCCTCCGCACTTCCGCCAAGAAGGACGCCGACGACTCTCGT
>JAQBVM010000358.1 GCA_027623095.1 Verrucomicrobiota bacterium | reverse complement strand
ATTTGATAAAGGCCAGTCAACCGGATAGGCATTGTAGGTTTGTCAGGGTACGGGAAGCTCGTCGAAGATCTTTTGAATGACGGTCTCGCTCGTTTGATCTTCGGCTTCGGCTTCGTAGGTGATGGTTACCCGGTGGCGGAGCGCGTCCATGCCAATGCTTTTAACATCTTGAGGCGTCACGTAACCTCGTCCTCGAAGGAACGCGTAAGCCTTCGCGGCCAGGGTCAGCGAGATGGTGGCGCGCGGCGACGCTCCGATTTGGATGAAATCCTTGACGTCGATTCTGTAGCTCTCCGGATCCCGCGTTGCGCAGACAAGATCGACAATGTAGTCCCTGACTTTGTCGTCCACATAAATATCGTTGACGATCCGCCGCGCCGCCAACACGTCCGCGGTGTTCACGACGGGATTGACAGTGGGAAGATCCGTTGTTCGCGCCATGAGGTCGAGAATCTGGCGTTCTTCGGCTCTTGACGGATAGACAATTCGTAATTTCAACATGAACCTGTCCACCTGCGCTTCCGGCAATGGGTAGGTTCCTTCTTGCTCGATTGGATTCTGCGTGGCAAGGACGAGAAAGGGGTCATCCAGTTTGAATGACTCGTCGCCGATGGTGACTTGTTTTTCCTGCATCGCTTCCAAGAGGGCGCTTTGGACCTTTGCCGGCGCTCGGTTAATCTCGTCAGCCAGCACGATATTCGCGAACACAGGTCCCTTTCGAGTGGTGAATTGCCCGGATTGCGGGTTGAAAATCTGAGTGCCAACGACGTCGGCCGGCAGCATGTCCGGTGTAAACTGAAGCCGGGAAAACTTAACATTCATGCAGGCTGCCAGCGACTTTACAGAGAGAGTCTTTGCGAGCCCGGGAACGCCCTCCAAAAGCACGTGTCCATTTGCGAGGAGACTGATGCAAAGCCGCTCCAAAAGATACTTCTGGCCAACGATCACTCGGTTGAGTTCGTTGAACAACGGTTGGACAAATGCGCTGGCTTGCCGCACAGCGTCGTTGATTGCACTGACTCCGTTACTCATGTTTCAATACTATTCGCATCCGATCCCGACGATGCCCAAACACTTCGGTTGCTTCCGCGGTTTGATCGAATCGAGGCGGAGTGGGGGTGCTAGTTTCGATTAGTTTAGAATCGATCTTGCCAAGGCCGCGTCATTTGCGATTTGGGATCGAAGCGCGTCGAGACTCGAAAATTTGGTTTCCTCCCGCAGCTTCTGCACAAGAGTAAGTTCCAGTTCCTCACCGTAAAGGTTCCCTGAAAAATCCAGGAGATGCGCTTCCGTATGGATCTCGGGTGCGATTTTTTGGCGAGTGGGACGGCAGCCGATATTCATCACCGCGCGATAGGTGACACTCCCCGACTTGGCCTGGGCCGCATAGACTCCACTGGGGGGTAACACCAAACCGGACGCTTCGATATTGGCGGTCGGAAAACCTAGTTGTTGTCCTACGCCGTCTCCGCGAACCACTGTTCCCGCCAGTGAGTAGTCCCGCCCGAGCATCGTTCTGACTGTTCCAAAATCGCCCTTGGCGATGAGTTCGCGAATTCGTGTGCTGCTGACGAGGCTCTCGCAATATGAAACCGGGTCAAGACCGAAAACCGCAAAATGCAGGATTTTCCCAAGAGATTCCAAAGTGGCAAACGTGCCGGTTCGGTTGTGCCCGAATACAAAGTCTTTTCCGACACAGATGCTTCGAATGCCGCCGATCCCTTCGGCTAGCGCACGAATAAAGTCATCGCCGGATTGTTTACTGAACGACGGATCGAACGGTATGACCAAAGCCGCGTCCACTCCCAGAGATTCAATGACTCGAAGCCGTTTCCGAAGCGAATAGATCAGTTTCGGAACCCGGTCTGGAGCGACGATTGCGTTTGGGTGCCGGTCGAAGGTGACGGCTACCGATAATGCTTGGTGTTTCGCCGCGTGTGAAATCGTTTGGTGGAGCACCTGCTGATGTCCCAGGTGAACACCGTCAAACACGCCGATCGCCAGGCAAGCGTGTCGGCCGCTTGAATGAAGTTCAGTGCAGTGCCCAGCGATTTGCATCTAATCCCGTTTGATCTCAGTGGTTGCTGTAAGTTTTAGATAGGGAATGATCCGTTTCTCAAGCTCGGTCTTGGAGAGATTCAGAACTTCCTCAAACTCAATGGCGGGGTCAATCTTGAATCGTCCCGATTCGAGGCGCCGAAGCGTCTTCAGATGGGCGCCTGAACCGAGTTTTTGACCCAGATCATGAGCCATCACTCTAACGTAGGTTCCCTTGGTGCATGCCACCCGGAATCTGCCCACGGGCTCTTCGTAGCTCGAGAATCGGAATTGGTAAATATGAATCAGCCTGGGTTTCCGTTCGACTTCAATTCCTTTCCGCGCAAGTTTGTAAAGTGGCACGCCGTCTTTCTTGATCGCGGACACCATTGGCGGCGTCTGAAGGTGATCGCCCACAAATTCCGCCGCCGCCTCGTTGAGTTCTTCCAAACTCATTGGAAGAACCGGAAGAGAGGCCGTCAGTTCGCCTTGCGCGTCGAGGGTGTCGGTTGTTTCGCCGAACTTGATCGTTCCTTCATAGACCTTGTCGTCTGCGATCAGTTTCTCCGCCAGTTTTGTGGCCTTGCCCAGCAGCAAGATCAAAAGGCCGGTTGCATTGGGATCCAGAGTTCCACAATGCCCAACTTTCTTGATTTGAAACTGACGGCGGATTGCTGCCACGATGTCATGGGAAGTGGGCCCCGCTGGCTTGTCAATGAGCAGAGCTCCGTCGAATGTGTCAAAAGTCTGCATCAATTACGGGACGGAATTCAGAACTTTCTTTATCGCGCCGATCACACGGCGTTGAACCGAGAGAGGCCGTCCTGAAATGCGAGCTCCGGCCGCGGCTTTGTGACCGCCCCCGCCGAACAGGCTTGCAATGTCGTTCACATTGACGCGGTCGTCCTTGGACCGGAGGCTCACTCTCGAAATGTCGGATTCCACTTCTTCGAAGACACATGCGACGACAACCGGTTCGATCGCCCGGATGTGATCGATCAATCCTTCTGTGTCATTCGGCGCCGCGCCCGTGCGGGAGAAGTCGGATTTCTTCAGCCAGAAGTACGCGATTCGATTCTGGTGCGTCAACCGGAACTTATTGTAGAGAAGTTTCAGCAGCCTAACCCGTGTCAATGGATACGATTGATAGACTTCGTTGCAGATGGTTGCGAGATTCGCACCGCGCCGAACCAGCTCACCGGCAGTTTGATATGTCTCCGGACGGGTTGTTGGATACTGAAACGAACCTGTGTCCGTTGATATCGCGGTGAAGAGGCAGTCCGATATGGATGGCGTGATTTGCCAGTTGGCAAGCTTGATGAGCCGGAAAATCAGCTCACCCGTCGAGGGCTCGTCCTCTGCAATCCAATTGATGTCCCCGTAGCGCGTGTTGCTGGAGTGATGGTCGATGTTTATTAAGTGCTTTCGATCAACTATGTGATCCGCAACCGCGCCCAGGCGCTCGAAGCTCGCCGCGTCCGTAGCAACGACGCAGTCAAATTGCTGTCCTGGCTTTGGAGGCTGCACAAGCTTATCCGGATCCAGGAAGGCGAGTTTTTGCGGGACCATATCCTGATTCCAGCACGAGACCGTTTTACCCTGGCTCTGGAGTGCCAGAGTGAGGCCAAGCTGAGATCCGATGCAGTCGCCATCCGGTCGAATATGCCCCGCCACGCAAATGGTTTGGCTGTTTCGAAGGAGTTCGATGATTCGGTCAATGATCTTTGGGTGGCTCTTCATGAGACGGATTCGATTTCTCGATTTCGTCGAGAATCTCCAGCACCCGGTTACCGCGTGAGATGGATTCGTCTAAATTAAATTGAAGTTGTGGAGTGTACTTCAGAACGACGGCCCGGCTGAGAAGCGCTTGTATCTTGATCCGTTCCTTTCGCAGGGTTTCGAGCCCCTTTTGCTGCTGATGTTCCGTCCCGATAATGCCGACGAAGACAGTGGCGTTATGAAAATCTTTGGAGACGACAACCTCATTCACCGTGATCAACCCTGTTCGGGACAAAGGAAGCTCGCGGCGAATGATTTCGCCGATTTCGCGCTTTAAGAGTTCGCGCACGCGGAGGATTCGCACAGAAGGCATGGCGGCGGATCATTCGGCTGGCGGTTAAAGTTTCTGCGGCACTTTCTCGAGCGTGTAACACTCGATACTGTCCCCGAGCTGGAAATCATCGAACCCATCCAGCCGGATCCCGCATTCCATTCCCGAGCGCACTTCGTTGACTTCATCCTGAAACCTACGAAGCGACATGGAGACTCCCTCGTAGATGAGGCTTTTCTTGCGCATGACCCGCATTTTGCCTTTTACAATCCGGCCTTGCGAGATGACGCAGCCCGCGACGTTGCCACCCTTTGAAAGCGAGAAAATCTTCCGGACTTCGGCAGCCCCCATGATGACCTCTCTCAGGAGCGGATCCAACAGCCCCGCCATCGCCTCGCGCACTTGGTCGATGAGTTCGTAAATGATCGCGTAAAGCTTGATTTGAACGCCCTCACGTTTGGCGTAATCCGAAACACCGTTGTCGATGCGGGTATGAAAACCAAGAATGATCGCCTTGGACGCGGAAGCGAGGACGACATCAGATTCGGTGATCGTTCCGACCGCGCTGTGAATGATATCAAGAGAAACTTTCGACGAATCGATCTTCTGAATCGCCTCGACGATGGCTTCCACGGATCCTTGGGTATCCGCTTTCACGACAACCTTCAAGACCTTTGCCGTCTCGGAGGCGAGCGTATCGAAAAGGTTTTCCAAGGTGACCTTGGGCCGCCGTTCCTTCTCCTGGTTTTTGGAGAGCTCGGCGCACTGTTCGGCAAGCATCCGTGCGACTTTTTCGTTTTCAACAACTCTAAATTCGAGTCCGGCTTCCGGGACCCCGTTCAAACCGAGCAGTTTTACCGCGACAGAGGGACCGGCCTGTTTCAAGCGTTTGCCTTCCTCGTTGATGAGCGCGCGGACGCGACCCCAGTACTGGCCGCAGATCACCGTGTCGCTGACAGAAAAAGTTCCTTTGCGGACGAGCACTGTGGCGGTCGGTCCGCCCGGTTCAAGCCCTGACTCGATGACGTTTCCTTTGGCGCGCCGATTTGGATTAGCCTTTAATTCCAGAAGTTCCGCCTGGAAAATTATCATTTCAAGGAGCTTTTCGACACCCTGTTTCGTGAGAGCCGAAACATCCTGGAATATTGTTTCGCCGCCCCAATCGTCCGGGACCAGACCGTTCTCCTGCAATTGCTGGCGCACTCGCAATGGGTTCGCATGCGGGTGATCACATTTGTTCACCGCGACAATGATCGGCACGGCTGCGGCTTTTGCGTGGTTAAGGGCCTCAATCGTCTGCGGCATCACTCCGTCGTTCGCGGCAACCACCAAAATTACAATATCGGTCACATTGGCCCCCCGCGCGCGCATGGAGCTGAACGCCGCATGACCCGGAGTGTCGAGAAAAGTAATCTGCTGGAGCTCCTTCTTTTTCTCCGGATGTGGTATCGAAATCGTATAAGCGCCGATGTGCTGTGTAATTCCGCCGGTTTCACCCGCCGCGACATTGGCCTTTCGAATGACGTCCAGCAGGGTGGTCTTGCCGTGGTCCACGTGGCCCATGATTGTGACCACGGGAGCCCGCGTTTTGAGATCCTCCAGCTTGTCATCAATGTCGAGATCGACCTTCTTGACCGGAGCGTGAACTGTGCCGCCACCACGCTCACGTTTTTCGACTTCGAACCGGAATCCGTAGTTGGCGCAGAGCTGTTGAGCGATTGTCTCGTCGATTGCCTGGTTGACATTTGCAAAGACATTCAACTGCATCAAGTCGGCAATCAATTGAAACGGCTTTTTCTTGAGCTGTTCAGCGAGATCACGAACAACGATCGGCGGCTTCATCGTAATGAGCTCGCCAGTGGTAAGCGGAACGAATTTCGGTTCGGCAGGGGTGGGTGGGGGGCCAGCGTCACCTCGGTTGTAGCCGGAACTCTGGGCGCGCGTGGCCCCAGGACCGTTTTGCCGCGTTCCTTGTTGCGGGAAGGAGCGGTTTCCCCGTATATCAGTTCTGCCCCGAGAATTATCAAATCGACCGGTCCCGCGCGCGGGAACCCTTGCGTCAGCCGGTTTCTCGACCGGCTTGGGAGCGGGACGGGTCGGCAACTTGATAAATCCCACCTTTTCCCCAATGCGAGGAGCCCGGGGAGCGGGAGCGGGAGTTTCCGGGGTCTCTGGAGATTCGGTTGTTGGCTGACGTTCAGCTTCTGCCTGAGAGCGTTCTTCCACTTTTTGGTCTGAGGCAAGCTGCGATTGGTCTGCGTCGATGTCAGAACTCTCGGCGTCGCGTTCTGCATCTGGAGTTTTCGATGCTTCCGCCGTCGCTTCTTGGGGTACCGCTTCGGGTGGTTCGGGCGGTTCCGGCAAAGGTTGCTCCACAACCGGTAAAGCGACAATCAGAATTGGCTCGGGTGCGGTCTTTTGACTTAGCTCC
>JAQBVM010000024.1 GCA_027623095.1 Verrucomicrobiota bacterium | reverse complement strand
AGGCAAGACAAAACCCTTTCTCCCATTCACTTTTTTCGGGGTTTTAAAAAATTAGGCGAGGATCAGGGATTCTCCTGACCGGTTTCATTTTATTGTGTCTTTTCGGAGTGGACTGGTCTGGAGATTTTTCTCTTCACACAAAAAAAGGCGTCGGCTTGGTGTTGCTTGCTTTGGTGATGACAATCGCAGGGTGGTCGCGCGCGGAATCGCTGGTCATCAAACGTGTCGGTGCTCGCGACGTTGGCCAAGCTCGCAGAAAAGGGAAGCCGCAGTTTCAGGTTCAGGCCGGTTTCGGTGGGCTTCCGTTCTTTGTGGCGCGGATATTCACCCGCTGCATGCTCCTGGGTCTGTTTATGGTCGCGTTCATGGTGTTCATAATCGTGATGACGAGACATTCGCGTGAAAACCTTGGAGGAATCGACCTGATTCGAGAGGGGCTCTCTTCGCTGAAAAACGATTTTTATATCTGGTCGGTGCTGTTGATCCAACTGGTGCCCACAGTGGCGCATATCCGTTTCCTGAGAACGCTGCCTCTCTCCACCCTCGTCCTTGCAACCACCCTGGTGCTTGTGCCCACAACTGCAATCGTTCTTCTGGGAGGATTGATCGCCGTTTTGGCAGGGACCGGATCTGCCACAGATTCAATCATGTCAACTTACCTGATCGCTGCGTCAGTTGGCGCTGTTTCCGTGGCCGTGCTCGTGTGGCGAAGCGCGGATCGCGATAGTATGGCTCTCTTTTTGTTCGTAATGTTTTTCGGCTTTGTTGTGCCGATGTGGTTTCAGGCCGACAGAACTCCGCTGTGGGTGATGATTTCCGTGGTGGTGTCGGCGGTCTGCTTAGCGATTGCAATTACAAGACGCGCACTCATGCGGAGCTGTCATACCTACCGAGTACCACCAGTCAACGCATGGGGAATGATGATGGGATGGCGGTCTTGAATCGGACTAAGTCAGTCGCAATTGGCGTGTGGCCTTCCAGGCCGCGGGCCACCGAAGTCTCGACATTTCGTCCCGTCCCGGAGGGACCCAGGACATTAGCCGGTGGTGCGGCGCAGCCAAACCACCGGTTCACACGCGCAACACAATGATCCGCCCGGGAACGGGCGGCGGAATGGGCGCGATAGGTCTATAGGCCCCTCGAAGAAGTTCAGATATTCGCCAGACGGCGATTGGCGTCACCGAATTGCGGGAGAGTAACGCCCATTCGATCCATCAGCGAAAGATAAAGGCTGCACGCCCGGCGATTGTCATCGCCGTCGTCCATGTAGTCCAGAATGCGTCCGGGTTTCAGTGTTCCTCCTCCGCGACCGGCAAGCAGGATGGGCATGTGATCGGCTTGATGGCGATCGCCATCGAAAAGATTCGAGCAGAACATGAGCATCGAATTATCCAGCAACGAACTGCCGCCTTCGTCGATTTCCTTCATCCTTGCAATCAAGTATGCGAACTGTTCTGTGTGAAACTGGTTAGTCTTGAGATACATCGCCTCGCGTTTGGGATCGCGGCCGTTATGGGTCAGATCCAGGTGCAGGCTGCCTTGAACTCCTTCCAGGAAGCCAAAATTCATCTGCGAGAGATCGTTGTTCAACATGCAGGTCACGATGCGCGTCTTGTCCATTTGGAATGCCAAAACGATCAGGTCGAGCATCAGCTTCATATGATCCGGAACAATCTGCGGCAACTGGTCTGCCGGACGCGCCATATCGGGTTTGGCGAGCGAGGGACGCCATCCCTCCAGCCTTTCTTCACGAGAGGCGCGTTCGATGCGCGTTTCAACGTCGCGGATCGATTCGAAATACTCTTCGAGTTTCCCGCGATCCGCTCGGCCGACCTTGCCTTTGAGAATCTTCGCGTCTTCCAGCACCTGATCGAGAATGCTCCGGTCGAGCTGCCGTCCCTTGCCATCGCCGACCAGCAGATCGAAAACGCGCGCCGGATAGATTTCTTTCATCGCTGGCTTTGTGTCGCCAGCCCAGGAGATGCAGGAGCCGTAAAGCATCGACAGGCCGTCTTCGAGCCGCAGTTCAGTTGGTTCAATTCCGAGGATCAAACTGGGGACCGGCGTCTGGCCGCCGATTTCCCGCGCCATGACCTGGTCCATTGTTTTTCCAACACGAATGTCGCTTTGCTCAGTGCTGACCCAGGCGCCGGATAACAGGTTGGGAATCCTCCCAAGATGCGGGCTCCGATGCGCGGCAGCTTGCTGGTTGTATAATCCGCGAAGAAAAATCATGTCTTCCCGGAATGGTTCCATTGGTTTCAAGCCGGGACCGATCTCCATGTCAGCGCCGCTGCCTTTGGCCCACCAATGAATGGGTTCGACTCCATTGGAAAAATAGAGGCACGCGAATCGAACCGGGGGTTTCGAGAGAGCAGCTGGAGCCGATGCAATTTTGCCGGTGTCCGCCGCGCGAACGGGCAGTGATTCCAGCCAGGGAAGCGCAAGTGAAACGCCGGCGCCGCGCAGGAACGTGCGGCGAGAGATCGCGTGGCGGACGAAGGACGACTGTGTGGACGTGGTCATAAACTCGTTTCTTGAATCGGCGCCGAAGTCTCCCGAGTTGGATCGGAACTGGAACCCCTACCGTGTTGATACCGAAACTGCCTGCTTTTGACGATCTGAATAATGAGATTGGAAAAGCGGTTGTCCGAAGCAATGTTCTTCGTCATCGCGTCCATCAGAGGCCGGTCCGAAACTAACTCACCGCGGCCAAGGGCGTAACCCAGCAGTTTGGCGCAAAGGTTTCGATGATACGTGGCTTCATTCCTCCGCAAATAGTCGCGCAAATCGTCCAACCCCGATATTTCGGTTCCGTCATTTAGGGTTCCGGACGCGTCGATCTCCTGTCCGTCGCGGTAGGTGTCACGCCATCGTCCAATCGGATCGAAATGTTCGAGGGCGAATCCCAAAGGATCCATGCGGGAATGGCAATTCACACACGACGCGTCGCTTCGATGGGCCTCCAACCGCTCGCGGACGGTTTTTCCATCCGCCAGCACGTCGTCGGCCGCAATGGAACCCGCGTCCGCTGGAGGCGTCGGGACCGGCGTGCCCAAAACCCGCCGCAGAATCCAGTCGCCTCTTCTGACCGCGCTGGTTCGCAACGGAGCCGAAGTGACCGCGAGGACCGCTCCCATTTCGAGCAAGCCGCCCCGGTGAAATTGATTGACGCCGTCCACCCGCACCAATTTGTTCGTGGGCGCGCCCGCAGCCTCGATTCCATAGTGATCCGCAAGTCCGCGATTCAAAAAGGTGTAGTCTGCAAACAAAACATCCTCAACCGGTTTGTCCTCGCGAACGATGTGTTCGAAGAATGTAACAGCTTCATCATACATCGCAGCCCGCAGTCCGTCGGTGAATTCTGTAAACCTTCCGGTATCGATCCCGCGGTATTCATCGAATCGATAAAAGCCAAACCATTGCCCGAAGAATTCGGCCGCAAAACGCCTTGCTTTTGGATCCCGCAACATGCGCTGTGCCTGAGCCGCCAATCGATCCGGGTCCGTCAGTTCGCCCGCTTCGGCGGCCCTGCGCAGTTCCGCGTCCGGAACCGACGACCAAAGGAAATAACTCAAACGACCGGCGAGGGCATCGTTTGACAGCGTGATGATTCCATCGTTTTCCCGCGGGTTCTCCAAGCGATAAAGGAATGCCGGGGAGACAAGAATCCGGGCCACGAGAGAGCGAAGAGCCTCTTCGTGACCGAGCCCGGCGTCGTTTCTTAAACTCAAGTAAAAAAATCGAAGCCGGTTCTCTTCCGACGTGCTCAGCTGCCTGCGCCATGCGAGCCCGGCAAAGCGCATGGCGTCTTCGAGCTGACCGGACTGAGCGCCCGTTCGTTCACGCTGCGAACGGTCGTATAAATCGTGCAGCCATTTCACGAATCTTCGAGGTTCCTCTGGCAGATCTTCGATCCAAGTCGGATCCAATCCGGCTACCGAACGGCCATCGAGATCGACTTTGAACTTCTTGGCGACAAACCGAAGGTTCGTGTCGTAATAATCGAACGCCGATAGCAGGTCGATCCACGCCTGATCGAGTTCTCTCCGGGCTGAATCATCTAGAATTTGTTCGGTCAGGAATTGGTCGTCGCGATGGTACTTAATGTCGTAGTGAAATGCGTTGCGCTCGGGCGTGTTGTACGTGTTTTCGAAGGGCGCTGGAATCGGATCGCGATCCGAAGGCGCCGCTTCCCTATGCGAAACCTGGGGAAGCATCCGGGCGAATCTGTCAATTCCCGCCTTCCACAAATCGAGATAGGCGCTGTCCGGGTTTGCCAATAGAGCCGAGGAGGCGCCGGTCGAGGCAACGGTTTCTCCTTCGACGAGCCCGTCTGATATCACGCATCGAACCAGGCAGTCGTCTCCGTGCTCGGTGTCCAATTGTGTCCCCACCATCAGCGTTGCTGATTGCGCGTCTTCAGGAACAGGAAATTCGATCTGCCGCGAGACCGCTCCAATCGTGACGAAGTCGCCGTCGTCAATGGCCTCCCCGACGGCGCCTTTGCCGAAATTGAGCTGGTTTGCGGTTTCCCGGGTAACGAGCTCGCTCAACGGTTTCGCCTGAGGCCGTCCGCGTCGAAATCCCTGCCTGAAGAAAACTCGCGGTTGCTTCCACACCACTGCGGGACGGGCCAGGTTCCCCCCACTGGCCGGGGCAACCGAAAGCTCGATTCTAGCGGTCTTCGCACCACTCGGCCAATTCACTTGAACTCGGAAGGAATGATCGAGCGACGCGCGAAATGCGCCCTCGGTCAGGACCGGTGATTCCTCGTCATCGCCCGTGTTCGCCGCAAGGGCGGTTTGCCAGTTCCGGAGCAGCGCGTAAAGATCCTCGCATGCAGCCCGAACTTTTTCCTCGGACGCCGCCGACCCTGCTCCAGGTGCTGGCAGATTCATCCAAGCTCCGACAATTTCCGCTGATGGAAAGGAAGCCGAAGTTTCGTCGAGTACGCTCCAGATATGCTGGAGGAACCGAACCTCGATGCCTTCGCTCTGTGCCAATTCCGGCAGAGTGACGTTCGCCAAACCGATTTCGTTTCGGAACCGGTACTGCCATGCCGCGAAGAAGGACTTTGGGTAACGCTCGAGACCGAACGCTTCGGCGCCCTCGCCAGCCCCGGTTCGGAAACCGTGCCGGCGGTAAATCTCCTGGATTCGATGAATCGCGGAAAGCTCCTGGCCTGTCTTTCCAGGGTCGCGATAGAATTGCAGGGGACCCGCTCCGATAATGGCGTGCGACGCCACAATCTTGGCGGCCTCCAAATAACGTTCGATCGTCGAGTCCTGAACGAACTGAACATCACCGACATTCGAGAATCCCGCGCCGCCGACCGCGTCGCTGTCGAACATCTTTTCGAGATCCAGGTCGAGGCCAGTGAGGTCTTGAATGGTGTACGCGTACTCGGCACTCGTCAGGCGCCTTAGAACGACGGGGCCAGGATCACCGGCGCTCCGCTCAATCGTGCGATTCAATTCACTCCGAATCAGGGAGATCAGTTGTTGCCGTTGCGCGGCGCTGGGTTGAGGTTTTTTCTCCGGGGGCATCTCGTTCTTTGCGAGCATTTCGGCGGCGAGTTCCCAGGTTTTGAAATTGTCGGCGAAGTCCGGGTCAATCGCCAAACGCTCCAGGTTGATGTCGGCCTTTGCTTTTTCAGCTCCGTGGCAATCAATACAAAACTGTTTGAGAATAGGCGCGGCAGTCCGGATGAACCCCTCGTGAAGGTCGTTCGCCGAGTTCTCCCGAATTGAAAGAGCAATCATCCCAATAGAAACGATCAACCAGGCTGTTTTCATTCGGTTGATTCGGCGTCCAGCCAAGCCGGGCGGGCTATCGCGCACTATTGAAGAGCCAGCGTTCGCCGCGTGAATAAACAGGGGCGCTAGTTTCTGGATACAATTCATCACAATACAACGGAATCGAGACCGCGAATTTATGGGCTATATAGCCGAAAACAATGGAGTATGCGGACCTTTGCGTCAAACCTCCATTCTGGCCCATTATCGCGGAGCAGTCTCTAAAGACGGACACCTATGTCAGGACGTCCTATTTTTCCGCAGAGAACCTGCGCCACTTGCTATGCGGATCAAGTTTCGACACGCGCCAGCCCAAGCACGGCAATCGTGCTCTTGTGAACGAAGGTGGGGCGACACTCTGTGGAGCCCTGGCTCTCCCTCGAGGTTTCGAGTTTGCCTGAATGGGGCTGTGGGAACACGAGGGTTCCAGAGTTCTCAGTATTCCCATTGGCCCTCCGTCTTCAGTTTGATCCCTTCAAGGCTAGATCAGATCTTGATTCTACGCCGCTGTGCCGCCACATTCAAATCAGCCCGTGAAAATGCGAATTCTTGTTTTTTATATGTCGGCCGCCGCGTTGGCGTCCCTATTCGTCACCGCCGCTCCTCCCGAATTGGTCGTGACCGATGCCGACCGGACGCATTGGTCCTATCTGCCACTTGCCATTCCGCCCCTTCCGGCTGTCAACAACACCGCTTCTGTCCGCACGCCCGTGGATCGGTTCATCCTCGCACGGCTTGAGGAGCGGAAGCTGACTTTGACGCCACAAGCTGGCGCTCGGAAGCTAGTGCGCCGGATTTATTTTGATCTGATCGGCCTGCCTCCCACGCCAGCGCAAGTCGATTTGTTTGTCCGGGATTTCGCGGAGCATTCGGCCTCGGCCGTTGCCTCACTTGTCGATCAGTTGCTGGCCAGCCCGCATTACGGGGAACGTTGGGCGCGGCATTGGCTGGACGTCGCGCGTTACGCGGACAGCGATGGACAGGAAAGCGATGCCGACCGGCCTACCGCCTATCATTACCGCGATTTCATCATCCACAGCCTCAATGAGGACCTTCCCTTTGACACCTTTGTTCGCTGGCAACTCGCCGGTGATGAACTGGAACCCGACAACCCGCGGGCAATCGCCGCCACCGGATTCATCGCCGCCGGAACCCACGCCGCGCTCCCAGATAATCTGATGGAAGAAGAACGCATCCGCACGCGTTTCAATGAGCTTGACGACATGATAGCAACCACCGGTTCGGCGATGCTCGGCCTGACCCTGGGTTGCGCGCGTTGTCACGATCACAAGTATGATCCCGTGCCCCGGCGTGATTATTACCGGATGCTTTGCGCGTTCAATGGCGGCGACCGAGCGGAAGTGCCTCTCGCGACGCTAGACGCAATTCGACGCTACCGCGACGCGAACGGAGAATGGAAAAAGCAGTTCGACTCCGCGAAAACACCCTTGGACGACTTGCTCCGTGGGGCGAGAAAGGCGCACGAAACCGAAGCGCGTCAAGCAAAGATCGACGGGCTGAAGATCAGCGACGGCGAGAAAACGCTCCTAAAGAACGATCCGGAGGCAAAGGAAGCCAAAACGCTGGCCAAGAGGTATTCCAAAGAACTGAAAGTCGAAGATAAAGATCTGCGGACTTTCCTATCCGATGAAGAACGTGCCGAGTGGGATGCGCGGGAGAAAACACTCAAAGCTGTCGAAGGGCGCAAACCCCAATCCTTGCCGACCGCACTCGGCTTCGCCGACTTCGGCCCCAAGCCACGCGAAACTTTCCTGCTGGCCCGTGGTGATTTCCACGCAAAGAGTGAGCCGGTGGAACTGGGTTTTCTGACCGCCCTGACTCGGGGAAAAACGCCTGCGGATTATTGGGAAAGCGCACGCGCCGAAAGCCGCCGCAGTGATTCCACCCAACAACGCCGAGCCCTGGCCGAATGGATGACCGACCTCGATCACGGCCCAGGCGCGCTGGTGGCGCGAGTGATCGTGAATCGTGTTTGGCAGCATCACTTCGGCCAGGGACTAGTCCGCACTGTCAATGATTTCGGCGCCCGCTGCGATCCTCCCACCCCGAATTATTGGAATGGCTGGCGAGCGAGTTCGTGAAGAGCGGTTGTAAACTGAAACCGCTTCACCGGCTAATCATGACCAGCTCGGCCTATCTTCAGAACACTACCTACGACGCGGCAAAAGCCGGTGTGGATCCGGACAATCGTCTGTTGTGGCGGCGCCGTCCGCAGCGAATCGAGGCGGAGATTCTGCGCGACTCGATCCTCGCCGTGAGCGGCGCGTTGAATCCGGAAATGTTCGGCCCCGCCGTAAAAGCGCCCATCGCGCCCGAAGCCATCCAGGCCCGCAACATGAAAGATCCCTATCCGAAAAATCTGAAGGATACTTCTGCCACTCACCGCCGCAGCCTTTACCTGTTTCACAAACGCGTCGTGCAAAATCCAATCTTGCAAGCCTTCGACGGGCCCGACGCGCAGGCGAGTTGCGGACGGCGCGAAACCACGACCGTCGCGCCTCAAGCGCTCGCGCTATTGAACGACTCATTTGTTCGCGCGCGTGCAATTGATTTCGCCGAACGGGTGGAGAACGACTCGGGCGCAGACCCTGATTCGCAAGTTCGTCTCGCCTGGCGCATGGCATTGGGACGGGAACCATCGCCGAGCGAATTCGAGTCGGCAACCTCATTCATCAAACTCCAAGTTCAGCGCCGAGGCACGCGCGGTTCAAGCCAAGACAAAGCTGAACTTCAGAACGTCGCTCTGGCGGATTTCTGCCAAGCCATCTTCGCCTTGAACGAATTCATTTACGTGGATTGAAGAAAGGGCGGAATACGGATCAGGGGCCGTTTGTCCGTGTAATCCGTGGCTTGACCTTCAGATTTCTGACCGCGGATTTCACGGATGTCCCGGTATGCAATCTCCCGCTCCCGACAGGAATTCGAATCGGGTAAGGGGGAGCTTTTAACTCCCCCTCCCCACACCACCGAGCATGCGGGTCCGCACTCGGCGGTTCCGTAAAGCTACCGGGCCGTAGCCGGGTAGTGTATCCTAATCCATAGCTCCCGAATGGAAACCAATCCCTGTTCTTCGAGCCATCGGTTTGTCATCCCACTGTTCGTGGCCAGTGTCCGGCTGAGCCTCCAGTATCCCTTTCGACTCAATCCGGTCTGGATGGCGTATCGTTCGTTCGCTCCGAGTTGGATCAATTGACTGATTCGCTTCCTCGATTTGCGCCACTGTTTCCAGTAGCACATCCGCATCCGCCGTCTCAGCCATTCGTCCAGGGCGGGAATCGGGCGGTAGTATTCACTCCGTCCGAAATATCCCATCCATCCCCGGATATATTCCCGGAGTTTCTTCATCCGATACTTCATTGAGACTCCCCAACTTCGTCCCGTTAATCCCCGGAGTTTGTCCTTGAACGCCTCGAAGGCTTTCTCGGTCCAGCGGATCTTCGTTCCCCGGAATGTGAATCCGAGAAAGGAGCACTCGTCGCTCCGAACGATGCGGCTCTTCCTTTCGTTGACCTCCAGCTTGAGTTTCTTCTTCAGGAATCGGGTAATGCTCTCCTTGACTCGCCGCGCCGCCCGCAGACTCCTCACCATTACAGTGAAGTCATCCGCGTATCGGGCGAAACGATGGGAGCGCTTCTCCAATTCCTTGTCCAGATCATCCAGAAGGACGTTGGCCAGCATTGGCGAAAGTGGACCGCCTTGCGGAACCCCTTCGATTGTGGCTTCCAACCTTCCGTTGACCAGAACGCCAGCTCGCAGATACTTGCCAATGAGGCGCAGCACCCGTTTGTCTTTGATGCGCCGGGCCACCCGCTCCATTAACAGATCGTGATTGACCCGGTCAAAGAATTTGGCCAAATCCAGGTCCACCGCGATGCGGTATCCCTGTTTGATTGCTTCTCTGATCCGTTCCACGGCCTGGTGAGCATTGCGTCCCGGTCGAAACCCGTAACTGTGGTCGCTGAACACCGGCTCAAAGATGGGTCCCAGCACCTGCGCCAGGGCCTGTTGAATGAGCCGATCGAGAAGGCGGGGAATGCCGAGCATTCTTTTGCCTCCGTCGGACTTGTCGATTTCCACTCGACGAACCGGTGCGGGTTGGTAGGTGCCTTCCAGCAGCTCGGCTCGCAGTGTTGGCCATTGCGGACGGAACCATTCCGGGAATGCTTCAATGGTGATGCCATCGATCCCGGGGGCTCCTCCGTTGGCTTTGACTTGTTGCCAGGCTCTTTGCAGGTTGTCCTGTGAAAGAGCCTGTTCGAATAGGTCGGATATCGGGTCCGCTGATTCGGTCTCGCGCCGCCCTTCCACTCCGTCGGACGACTTCATCGTGGATGGCGAGCAGACCGGGGCTTTCCCGTGCTTTCGGTTTGGACCTTCGCCGCAGTGAGGCTTCTGGTATCTTCGTTTCATCGGAGGAATCTCCTCCCCAGCTCGTTCCTGCTGACTACTATGTCCTTTGCTGACTCCTCTCCCCTCACGCCGACGATTACTCGCCGTCGCGCTCCCGGATCACGGGCGCATGTGGGAGAGGTCTCCCCAGATAAGAGCATTAACTTCCACCCCGCGAGCGCGCCATTTACCCTATGTCCTGAATCAACGGGTTTTGTCATGTGGTGCTGACTCACCCCGGACACTGGGCCTTCTATGGCGTTCTTGTTCATCGCCCAGTGGTTTTGCCGCCGGCTTCCTCCGGACCGCCCCTCGCGGGACCGCCCTTGCCTTAAGCTAGTTCTTTTCATACTTTCATACTGACTCATGAACAGAGGACTTGAACCTCTTCAGTTAATGCCCATGCTGGGCGTACACCAATCGGTCCAGGCAACAGCCCACCCGCCGCGAGTCTTGAGTTCTTGGGCAAGAGGACTCACACTTCGAGTCGAGGCCCCGTACACGGTGGTCTGTGCCTCACCTCCCCGTTGATATGGCCTACGAGCACCGGTTACACACATCGCAACATGAGCAAAAACTTACTCGATCAAATTACAGACGGGCGCACAGACTTGGTGTTCGATTACGGCGCTGAGGGATACGCGGCGACTTCGGCAGACAAGGGCTGCGTATCTCTTCTTCAGTGGTGCTCCTACTACGGCGATGTCAGCGCCATCAAGTTCCTGCTCGCGCACGGAGAGTCGCTCCAGTCTTTAGGGGAATATTACGACCTCCATGTGGCCGCTTTCCACGGACACTCGCGCCTATGCCAGTATCTGATCGAGCAAGGTACGGACGTAAACAAGCCTCGGCCAGGGTGACGGCGGTGTGGTGGTTGTGCAAACCGACAAAGGAATTGCGATTCTCGATCTGTTCCGTATTGCTGCGATAGAGATGGCCCATGCGAGCAACGCCAGCCCTGGAACATAATGGCATTTACTTTTGAGGGAGGAGAGGTTTGTCCGAGTTGAGTATCTTGCTGACATCGCCGAACAATCGATCCACGCGAACCGCCGCTCCGCGCTCCTATTCCGGATAGGCTGCGTTGATCGAACCTTGGATTCGCTGCCACCGGAATTTTCGCCATTTGGAGAACAGAAACCGTAACTCAACTCACGATTGGCCATTTGAACGTGGATGTGAGCGGAATCCGTTTTCCGGAAGCTCCCGATTCCCGTGCCGCGGTAATGATATCCAGGACGTGCAGCGCATGCTCCGGAGTCACAAGCAATTCTTGCCCCGTCACCAGACATTCCGCCGCGAGTGTTGCGCCTTGCTGCCAGGCATAACCCTTGGCGTCCGTCGCGTGACGTTCGAGCGTGGGCGCATCTTGGGTCGCAAGGTCCACGCCAAGCGGTTCCCAGTCGTAGCCGACCATTCCCATAAAACCGGCCGAGCCAACAATGGAAATCGTGTGCCGGGTTTCGTTGCGGCCCTCATGGCCATTTGGGTTGAAGTAATTAAAACCGGACTGCACGTGCGAGATAACACCATTCCCGTGATCCATCAGCACCATCGCATTGTCCTCCTCCGTGACTCGAATCCTGCCTTTGTCGCCGACGGTGCGTTCCGGTGTCACGATGCTGACCATTGCCGTCACGTGTTTGACCGGACCGAGCAAACCGCTGAGCGAAGTGAGATTGTAAACCGCCAGATCCGGCATGGAGCCGCCGCCCTTCTCGTAGAAGAACGCGGACCAATCCGGTCCTTCGTGTCCGTAATTCGCATGGGCCGCCGCCACACGTCCGAGCTTCCGTGCAGCGAGTTGTTTCGCCATGAACGCAAACTGAGGACTCTGGACGGTAATGGGCGCTCCCCAAAGCCGTATCCCTTTCTTGTTCGCAACCCGCAGGAGCTCCTGGCCGGCGGCGAGAGTGTTGGCAATCGGCTTCTCGCTCCACACATGTTTTCCCGCTTCGAGAGCCTGGCCATTGATCTTCTCGTGCGCCTGCATGTCGGTTGTATCAACGAGGAAATCAAACGGCTCGCCGGCCAGCATCGCGTCAATATGCGGATAGTGATGCGCCACTTTAAACCGTTCCGTCTGCCGTCGGGCGCGCTCGGGTTTGATGTCGCAGAGACTCACGACTTCAACAAACGGCGATCGCGCCAGCTGCGGCAGGTACTGGTTGGAAACACTGCCGCAACCGATCAGCCCGGTGCGAATGCGTTTCACCGGCGCATCCGCACCGGGTGTTGAAATCGTACCCGCTGCCAGAGCGGCTCCCGCGAGCAGAGCGGTCTTGGTGAAATTGCGACGGTTGAGGGAAGGAGTCGTGTTCATGGTTATGCTACGGTGTCATTAGCTGGGGCACATCGGTCGGAGTGGGGATTTGAGCGATTGCAAAGGTAGAAAGGCAATTTCTTCCGGTTCAAAACCCTGGGTTTAATTCAAGCCGCAATCCGCCTGAACGGATTGCCTTCGTTCAAAGTCGGGCGTTCGGGACGGCCCTTGTATTTGTAAACGAGGCCCATGTTGTCCAAGCCAAGGAGCCAGAGGATCGTGGCGTGCAGGTCGTGCACGTGCAGCCGGTCTTCCACCGCGTGCAGTCCGAGTTCGTCGGTGCTGCCGATGGTCTGCCCGCCTTTCACGCCACCACCCGCAAACCACATCGTGAAGCCGGTGGGGTTGTGGTCGCGGCCATCGCCCTTTTCACTCATGGGCGTGCGGCCAAACTCGCCGCCCCAGACGACCAGCGTTTCGTCCATCATGCCGCGCGCTTTCAAGTCGCGAAGCAACGCGGCCACCGGCTGGTCCATTCCGGCGCAGAGTGCGCCATGGTTCTTTTCCATCCCGGTATGCGAATCCCATTTGCTGCCGGCGCCGCTGTAAACCTGCACGAAGCGCACTCCGCGTTCGACCAGCCGGCGGGACAGCAGGCAAAGGCGTCCCATCTCCGCAGTTTCTTTGCGATCGAACCCGTACAGTGATTTCGTGGCGGCGCTCTCGCCGGCGAGATCCACAGCGGTTGGCGCGGCGGCCTGCATCCGATAGGCAAGTTCGTAACTGGTGAGGCGCGCGGCGAGTTCCGTTTGATCCGGGAAACGCGCCGCGTAATCACGGTTCAACGAATTGATGAAATTCAGCCTGGTTTCCTGCTGAGCGGCTGTGTACGCGTCGGGCGTGTTAAGGTTCGGGATCGGCTCGCTGCCTCCCTGCAAACGCGTGCCCTGATAAACGGCGGGCATGAATCCTGCGCCCCAGTTGCGCGGACCGTTGACCACGCTTGACTGGTTGTCCTGCAATACCACAAAGGCTGGCAGGTCCGTGTTCTCCGTTCCCAATCCGTACGAGACCCATGAGCCAAGTGACGGGCGTCCGCCGAGAATGGATCCGGTGTTCATCTGGCAGACGCCGGCGCTGTGGTTAATGCCATTCGACCAACAGGAACGGACTACCGACAAGTCATCGGCGCATTGCGCAATGTGGGGTAACCAGTCGCTCACCCACAGGCCGCTCCCGCCGTGCTGTTTCCACTGACGTTGACTGGCGAGCAGCGGGGATTTGCTTTCGCCCATGGCAGTGAGAACGGAACCGAAACTGTCCGGCAGCGGCTGCCCGGCCAGTTTGTTGAGCAACGGTTTTGGATCGAAGAGATCGAGATGCGATGGACCGCCTTCCATGAACAGGAAAATGACGTTCTTCGCCCGCGGCCGGAACTGCGGATTCCGGGCTGCCAAAGGCGACACAAGTGTGGTCAATGCCGCCTCAGCCTTGCGTGCCAGCAGGCTTTGAAGGGCAATGGCGCCAAGCCCAACGCCCGAGCGGTAAAGAAAATCGCGCCGTGACGAGGGGCGCTCGTAACGATGACAACGTGGATCGCGAGTGTTCATTCGATGTACAGGAATTCGCTGCTGTTGAGCAGGGCGTGGCAGAAATCGCCGAGGGCGGCCCGCTCCGGGGTGAGCGCCTGGACAGGACGGGCCGAGGGGCGGGCGAGGGCGTGCCCGTGGCCGCTGGCATCGGCAAAGACATCGGGCTTCGCTTCGAAACGCCAGTAGGCCAGCGTTGCGTCGCCGATCGATTCCATCGTGTAAAGCATCGCGGACGCCGGCAATGCAGTGCCCGAGAGCCGCACGTCATCGATCATTCCATGAAACGAATTGGGGTTCGATCCAGAACGCGCGCCAATCGTCAGAGGAAGTTCATTATTCCAATCCCCGGTGACCTCGTGTTCGATCGTGGCGGTGAGCAACGGTTCGTCGTCATTGGAAAGATCCTTCAACACAAAGAAGACCCGGCCGGGCGCCGCCTGAGTGGCGGGTGTGATGGCTGCGGCGATAAAGTAAGGTTTGTTCATTTGCACGCCGAGATCGGAAAAGACAGCCTGCTCGCCCCGATGATCATCCCGGTGTTTGCCGACGAGTTGCAGGGCCAGTGTGAGTGGTTTGCGGCGGGATTTCAGGCCGGTAATCCCGAGTGTCCAGCCGGGGCCCCGGGTGTCGCCATCCCACTTTGCCGCGATGGTCCGAAGACTGCCCGAATCCGCCACCGACCTCGGCACGATGAAAGCCTCGATCGTGAATGCGCCCGGCGGCGGCAAACCGGCGCTGTCTCTCACGCGAAACTTCATCTGTTCACTGTCCGGTTCAATAAACGCCGCCTGCCCGTCGCGATAGGGAACGTTTCCCGGCACAAAACTCGCCTGACCGGAGGCCAGCCGCGTGAAGTCGGCCAGTGCGGCTTGTTGGGTCAGGAATTGCTCCGCCGCTTCAACTTCCTGAGGCCGGGCCTCCCGTCCGAACGCGAGTTTGTAAGCCAGTTGAACCTGCGAAGGGATGTCGTTCGGTTCGGCCAGTTCCAGGCGCGCGGCGAAGGCGCGACCGCGGGTCCGCAACGCGGCACTGTTTGCCAGCAGCAATGACTGGATAGGCGTGGTTGTGGTGTCGCGCGACGCCGCGCTCCCAAACCACAACGGGGCATCAAAGACATCGGCAAGCGGATCGCGCGTGTTTCGCATGAAGCGGGTGAAAATGGTGCGGCGCGGCACGTCGGGCGTGACACCGGGCCCGCCGGTCACCGGTTCCAATTCACCGCTGACCGCGAGCATTGCATCACGAAGTTGCTCGGCTTCCAGCCGCCGTGGCCGCCAGCGCCAGACAAGCCGATTCTGCGGATCCTGGAGCCTGCCCGCTTCCGGTGCCGGATGCTCGCTGCTTCGACGGTAGGCAGCGCTGGTCACCAGCAGGCGATTCAGCTTCTTCAGCGACCAGCCTTCCCGCACGAACCAGCCCGCCAGCCAGTCGAGAAGTTCCGGATGCGATGGCGGCTCCCCCAACATGCCGAAGTCACTGGTGTTAGCCGCGAGTCCGCGACCAAAACGCTGTTGCCATGCGCGATTGACAATGACGCGCGCGGTAAGCGGATTGCCGGGCGTGGTGAGCCATCGGGCCAGCGCGCTGCGGCGGCCCGTGCTGTTGGGCAAAGGAATGACCTCGGCCGGATTTGGGTCGAGCAGCGTGAGCACGCCCGGTTCGATGTCCCCGAGAAATTGCTTTTTCGGAATGTAAACGGGTGGCGCAACCGATCCGACGTCCGACGCCGCGAAAGCCACCGGCAAAGGCGCGGGCTTGGACTTGCTCAATTCGGCGAGTTCACGGCGCAACGCGAGAATTCGCTCCTTGTCCTCGCCCTTGAAGGTGCCGTCCACGCGCTCCCAGTCGTAAATGACCTGCCGCCACGCCAGCTCGGCGAGCTGTTCTTCGAATGGTTCGCGTTCGGCGGCTGGCTTGCGAATCATCGCCTGAATGTCCTCGGGAAAACGGTCCACCGCGATTTTCTCGGCCTTGTCCAGATAGGGCTGCTCCAGCGCAGCCAGCTCGGCGCGCAACTCGGAGGTCTCATCCTCCCACCCCTTCATCTTCCCGGACTGCGCAGCCAGCTCGGCATCCGTTGCCGCCACTCGGTCGCCGGGTTGGAAAGGCGCGAAGAAAGCGCGCAATCGGAAATAGTCGCGCTGCAATATCGGATCAAACTTGTGGTCGTGGCAGCGCGCGCATTGCAAGCCGAGCCCGAAAAACACATCGCCGGTGGTGTCGGTCAAGTCATCGAGAATGTAGTCCCACTGGCCCCGCACATCGCGGGCATTCCATTCGTAGATGCCGTGACGCAGATAACCGGTGGCAATGATGGCATCGGGATCGTCGGGAAACAATTCATCTCCGGCCAGTTGTTCCTGGACGAATCGGTCGTAGGGCTTGTCGTCATTGAACGAGCGGATGACGTAATCGCGGTACCGCCACGCGTCAGGCCGGTATTCATCCGCGCGATAACCATCACCATCGGCATACCGCACGAGGTCCAGCCAGTGTCGCGCCATGCGTTCACCATAATGCGGACTGGCCAGCAATCGATCCACTAAGCTCTCATAGGCGTTTGGGGATTTGTCGGCGATGAACGCACTCACTTCCTCCGGCGTGGGAGGCAGCCCGGTCAGGTCGAAGGTCACCCGGCGAATCAGCACGGCGCGATCCGCAGGGGTCGATGGCGGAAGGTTTTCCTGTTCCAAACGTGCCATGATGAAGCGATCGACTTCATTCTGGATCATCGCGCTGTTCCCGACACTGGGCGGAGTGAAACTCTTCACCGGTTGAAACGCCCACCACTGCCGGTCTTCTTCGGTAATCATCCCCCGATTGCCCGAGGCGTGGCTGTGGCACTGAAAGCAGTCCCCCTTCAGCACCGCATGAGCCTTTTGAGACACCGCGTCCTCGGCCGACGACGCCAGTGATTCGGCGAATAGAAGCATCGCAATGACAACGGCGGGATGATTCATTTTCAGGAAGCTATCCGATTTGCCGGCGCAAGGCTATTACCCAATTACAGTTTGAATACCGGATTGTCTTTGTTCCCGCCGCTGAGCACGTAGGCGAGGAGGTCGAGGATTTCTTCCTTGGTGAGCAGGTTCAGCAGCATGGCCGGCATGGGGGAAACCTTGCTGGATTCAATCGCCCGCAGCAGTTCCACCTTGTCGAGCTGGTCGTCGCGATCGCTGTCGGTGAGGCGATAGAGGCCGCTCTGAAATTTGCGTTCGTAATCGTTCACACCCACGTAGAGAACTCCAAACGCGAAGACCATCCCGTTGATGGCGCGGACGCTGGCCGGGACTTTCGTGATGTCCCGCGGCCTCAGCACCTTCCCAATTGGCGGCGCTGTGAAACGATAGAGGCCGCCGTATTGATCGCTGGCGTAGATGCGGCCGTTGTCATCCGCACAGAGATTTACCCACGAACCTTGATTCCCGCCGGGCACGGAGTAGAGCAGCTCCACGTTGAAATCCTTCATCGTCTTGATTCGCTCCACCGGAGTCGCCTTGTTCTCGCCGATCTGCAAGCCCGTTGGATCCGGCCGTCTGGCTCTCGGCGTGGCGGCTGCATTCGGCGGAGGCTGGGATTCATCCTCAGCCCCACGGACAGAGGTCACGAGCAATAGGAAGGAAACAAAACGGACAAGTACTTTCATGGCTAAGGAATGGAACTTTGATTGTGCTAACTGTTATGTAGAAGAACGTTGCTCAATTGGTCAGTGATTCACTTTTGGCGGACGCCCCGACCATGTGGATCAACTACATCACCGTCGAGGACCTCGAGGCCGCGGTCGAGAAGGCGCAGGCGTTAGGCGCGCATCTCTGCATGCCGATCACCGAGATTCCGGGCAAGGGTCGCTTCGACGGCGTTGCCGACCCGCAGGGCGCGCCGATCGCGCTTTGGCAGTTCGTCTGACGAACGTCTGATCGAGGCTCGCTGAGTCCGGAGCGATGATCCAAGAAAGAATCGCCATCGATTGGAGATCGAGTTGAATGGCGAAAGCGGCGCTGAACGAACCTGGAGTTCACTACAATGCAGCTCCAGTGTGAAACATCGCCTGCAGGCGCAGGATCCGAGGGACAAGTTTGTGGCATTCTACTCTCTGACACGGATTTCCTCGGGTCCGACGCCGAAAACCAATTTGTAGGAGACGAGGTGACGAGACTCATTCTATTTCCCTGTCCTTCGGTTAAGTGATGAAAAAACAAATACCAGAATCTCCTGACGTCGTCTCCTACAGATTGAAAAGCATTTTCACCTCCTCATCCATTTTGATGAGCGGCGGCCGACCCCGAACGCTTTCCGGCTTCGCCATCTCGTTCTGGAAATACCCCAAGCCAATATCGTGGCCGTGGAGCAACGGCCCGGAGAGGTTTACCGTTTCAGCAATTCAGCCACGTCCACAGCAACGTCGGGGAAGGCCGACGGTTTGGCTTGTTCACCCGCGCGGAGAACGGCTTTCGTGGCGTAGCCTGTGAAGTGGGGCTCTCGAAAAATTTCAATCGTTTCCTCGTTGAGGTTCACGATCCACACTTCCGCGATGCCCGCGCGTCCGTAGGCGGGAAGTTTTTCGTCGCGATCAGCCGCCAGAGTGGTGTCAGAGATTTCAATCAACAGGAACACATCTTCGGGTTGCGGATGCCGCTTTCGGTAAAAATCGGGAGATGGCTTGAGCAATCCAAGGTCTGGTTGTGGTTCGGAATGGTCATCCAGACGCACCGGGTTCTGAACCAACGTCATCCATCGGCCTTTGGCAGCCGCCGTTAGGATTTCCACCATATAATTGGTGACACCTCCACGAAACGGGCCAATCCGTGACGTATCGATGATTTCTCCATTGAGCAGTTCCACACGCGCGTCAGGCGGGAGAACGCCAGTTTCCGCCATGCGATAGTACTCGCTTCACATTGAAGCGATGTTTTGTCGGAACCGACATGCGGACAACCGTAGCAAGTCACGGTGTTATCCGCAAGTTCACCTTCACAATGCCTCGGGCCACGCAGGGTTGCGTCAAGCTCCTCGATTGCTCCCGTTTTTCCATCAGATGAACGGGGGCCGCTACCCATAAACAAAGGTGGGGCGAGACTCTGTCGAGCCCTGACTGGATTCAAGCGCAAGAGAAAGCAGGGCTCCACAGAGTGTCGCCCCACCCCCGAACAATTTTCTTCACTGTCCTCTCCCCCCTCGTTCCTTCAGCCTGCGCGGCGCGCCATTGCGCCGCTTCGGCTCGCCGGCGGCGCGGGGCGAGGAGAAAGAGCAGGACGCAATGCCGCAGGCGACACCAAACTCCCGCGAACCCAGGGATCCGCGGAATTCCGGTTCCATCGAACTTGTCATCACGCTAGCCAATCGATTCCTCAGTGCATAGAATACGCCCTATGCCCTGGCGTTTTGCCCAATCAGCGTCCTTGCTTTTGTTGGCGTTTAGCCTCGTTGGATGCAGGCGCGGCCCATCTGATCCCTCGAACCAGCCCGCCGCCGCATGGGAAGCTCCTTCCGATCATTTCCTCAGCCTGATGAATACGGGTAAGAATTATCTGGAACAGGGCGATGCCGCGAACGCGCTGGTGATCTACAGGGAGGCTGCGGCCCTCGTCCCGAACGATCCCGACGTTCATTTGAATCTGGCTAATGCGTATTTGTTGAGTGACGCGAGTGCGGACTCGATTCGCGAAGCAGACGAAGTATTAAAGATCGAGCCCAACTCGGCGGCGGCGTACTTCATCAAAGGTTCGGCGCACCTTCGCTTGCTGAGTCCGGGGGAAGCAGTCAAAGCCCTGGAGAATTCCAAAAAGATTGATCCGGGAGAAACCGCAACATTGTTTCAGCTTGGGGTGGCCAGAATGGGGTTGAAACAATGGGACGAAGCCATCGCGGCCTTTCAAGAGGGAATCCGATTGGATTCCAACCGCCTCCATTCGACGGCGCGTTATCTTTTAGCCCAGTCACTCATTCGTGCTGGGCGACAAGAGGAGGCGCAGCGCGAGCTGCTATTGCACCAGCCCAATAGCGAAGGAGGAGGGCCGGCAATGGGCGCCGCCGTATTCGAACGGAGCAAACACACGCGGGCCCGGGTTCCGTTCAGGCTGGACCAGCCGGAGCGCGAAGGAATCAAAATCCAGTTTGTGGATGCGACCGAAGGGATGCTTGGCGATGCCGCGCAGAAGTTTTCCGGTCCGATCGGATTGATCGATGCGAACCGCACGGGTTGGACAAGTCTCTTTCTCGTCGAGCAGGGCCTCGGTTTTCGCATGCTCTGGAATTCCAACGGCACCTTTCATCCCTACGGTCTGACCTATCCGGCCACGCCGGACATGGACTATTCGAAAATCCTGGTTGGCGATCTCCAGAATGACCGGTTCGAGGATATTGTCGTGCTTGGTGGAAAAGGCAGCCATCTTTTCAAGATGGGCACGAACGGACTCGCGATGGATGTTACGGCTTCGAGCGGCCTGAATAATCTGGGCGCGATTGACGGCATGTTGATCGATCTGGATTTCACCGGGAAATTGGATTTGATCGCGGTGGCAGGGAGCAGCAACAAACTTCGCGTCTTGCGGCAATCCGCACCGCTGTCGTTCACGAATGTCACCGGCACTTCTGGAATTCCAGACACGTTACATCAGGTGCGATCGGTGATGATGGAGGATTGGAATCGAGATCAAGTCATGGATGTGATCGCGAGCCGTTTGGACGGGCCGCCGGTGCTCTTCGAAAAGCAGCGCGGTGGGAAACTCGTTCCCCGCGAGCTGGACAACTGGGTGGGCGGGGCGGCTTTTTGCGCGGGCGATTTCGACAACGACTTGCGGCCGGATCTTGCAACGGTGGGCGCTGGGAAAATTAGCATTTGCTTTAACAGCGGAGAGCGAAAGGACACCGCTGTGCCGGGAGGCGCGGCTTTCCGCCAGGTGGTGGCCGTTGATTTCGACAACGATGGCTGGCTCGATCTATGGGCGGTAGGCGAAACAATCCGAGTATGGCGCAATCTCGGTCTGTCCGGATTTCAGGAACAAACGGCCCGGCTCGGTCTTGAGAAATTCTCGCGAGGCCCGGTTTCGGAAATCCACTTTGCCGACTTCGACCGCGACTGCGATTCGGATGTCATCATGGCTCTGGCGGGCGGGGGGTTGCGCTTTCTTCGAAACGACGGTGGCAACGCCAACTCGCAGGTGAAGGTTCAAATGGTTGGGAACCGTTCGAATGCCAGCGGGATCGGTTGCAAGATCGAGATTGAGACGGGCGGTTTGCGCCTAATTCGGACCGTGGAACGTCTGCCGGTGGAGGTGGGTGTCGGAAAGCATCAGACACTCGATTCGTTTCTGGTGCATTGGTTCAACTGGCCTCAAGGCTCCGCCGAAGTTCCGGTGAATTGCCAGGAGCCGTTGCTGGCTCTGGAATTGACGATTCAGGAAGGTTCCTGCCCGTTCCTTTATGCGTGGGACGGAAACGGATTCCGTTTTATTACTGACATTTTAGGCGCGGCACCGCTCGGATTGCCAACCGCCTTGGGACGTTATATCGAGGCCGATCCGGAGGAATTGGTTTGGATTGGAAACGAGCAAACGTTCCCAGCAAAAGAGGGATCGTTTCAGGTCAAGATCACAGAAGAGCTTCGCGAAGTGCTCTACCTCGACGAAGCAAAACTGGTGGTCGTGGACCGTGAGCCTGGCGTCGAAGTGCATTCGATCGATAAACTGCTGCCCGGCAAACCATTTCCCCCGGGCGCATTGATGACGCTGCACAAAGAACATCCGCTGCGCAAGGCCGAGGATTTCGAGGGACGGGAAATCACTCCCGCTTTGAGAAGCGTGGACGGCCTGCGCGCGTCGCCTCCGAAGTTGCGCACGCCCCAACTCCGAGGACTCGCCGAGACTCACGGATGGATACTCGATTTTGGGCCACTGGATGTGAGCAAACCTCTGGTGCTGGTAATGAACGGCTGGCTTCGATTCGGCGGAGGAATGGCCAATATCGCAGCTTCGCAAGATTCGTCGCTCCCGTTTCCCTTTCCAACATTGGACGCTGAAGTTGCTCCCGGAGTTTGGAAAACGGTGGACGTCACCGTTGGCGCACCTGCCGGAAAGACAAAGACCATCGTTGTTAACCTTGAAGGGAAGCTCGCCGCGGGTACGGGCCGGTTGCGCGTAACCGAGGCTTTCGAGATTCACTGGGACCGCATTGCGTTAATGGAGAAAAAAGCGAACGCGCAGACGAGAATTACTTTTATTGCGCCCAACGAAGCGGATCTGCATTTTCGAGGCTTTAGCCCGATGCGGGATCTCCCATCAGACTGGCCGCTCACCCCGGACTACGGCAGAGTCACCGCGAACTCCTTTTGGACGATTACGCCAGGTGGCTGGTGTACGCGCTATGGCGACGTGTCAGAGTTGATTGCCTCAAGAGATGAGGGGTTGGTGTTGATGAATAGCGGCGATGAATTGACCCTGAAGTTCGCGGCAAGTGTTCTGCCGCCGAAGCCGCCGGGGAGCGTCCGCGAATTTTTCTTATACGCGGATGGTTGGGACAAGGATTCCGATTTCCACGTGGCGGCGGGCGCTCACGTCGAGCCACTGCCATATCACGGGATGGATGATCAGCGTTATTCCCTGGTGATACGGCCTTCATTCCCGAGTGATGCACTGCATCGAAAATACAATACCCGCTGGGTCGAAGGGAACGGGCTCAGACAAATGACAACGAGCCAGCACGCACTTAGTTTCGACGGATTAACCAATTAGTGACACCCATGTTTATATTTAACTCTTGGCGGAGCCTGCTCGTGTGTTTGGTGCTGTCTTCCATGGCAGGTAGCTTCGCAGCTCCACGCATCACCGAATTTGTGGCCACTAGTGTCTCCCGATTGGCTGACGAGGATGGTGACTTTCCAGATTGGATCGAGGTTCACAATCCGGACAACGTCGCGGTCTCGCTAGCGGGTTATCACCTTACGGACAATGCGGCGAATCTCGGCAAGTGGACATTTCCCGCAGTCACCCTGAACCCCGGCGCGTACCTCGTGGTCTTCGCCTCGGGCAAGAATCGGAATGATCCCGCGGCCCCACTTCACACAAATTTCCAACTCTCGGCGGATGGCGAGTACCTCGCGCTGGCAGCCCCGGATGGGCTGACGATAGTGAGCGCCTTCGCTCCATCCTACCCACCCCAATTCGAGAATGAATCGTTTGGCCTCGACCCATCGGCGACGGATCAAGCGTGGAGTTTCTTCCGGATTCCGACTCCGGGTGAGCCGAATAACGCCGGCACGCGTGCGGGACCGATAATTTCCGTTACAGAAAAGAATCCCGTTCAACAGGACGTTGGTCCGTTGACCGTTTCTGTAGGTGTTCGTCCGACAAACGATCCAGTGGCGGAAGTGAGGCTGTACTACCTGAAGATGTTTGGGACAGAAACCATGCTGCCGATGACAGATGACGGCACGGAGGGAGATGCCGTGGCAGGTGACAGCATATGGACGGTAGTCATCCCTGACTCGGCGTTTGCTCCCGGGGAAATGACGCGTTGGAGGTTTGTCGCGGCAGACCGCACGGGAACGGAAACGAAAGAGCCCGCTTATCACAATAGACTCGATTCGCATCAATACTTTGGCACCGTGGCCCGGGATCCGGAAATGAGATCCTCTCTGCCGGTGCTGCATTGGTTCGCAAGGAGTGCCGCCGCGGCGGGCACCGCCACCGGTTCACGCGGGGCGATTTATTACAATGGCGAGTTTTACGACAACGTATTGTTCAGCGTGCACGGACAGTCCACCGCCGGTTTTTCGAAGAAAAGCTACAATATTGATTTCAATCGCACGCAGCGTTTTCTCTGGAGCGCAAACGCCCCGCGCGTGGCCGACATTGATCTGCTCACCAATTGGGCGGACAAATCCAAGGTGCGTCATGTGCTCGCGTACGAAGTGATGCGTGAAGCGGGAGTGGCCGCCCATTTTGCCTTTACCGTGCGCGTTCAACAAAACGGGAAGTTCTTCAGCACGGCTGACCTGGTCGAGGACGCGGACGAAACGTACCTGGAGCGCGCCGGTTTGAACAAGGACGGTGCTCTGTACAAGGTGTACGATAATCAACTTAACAAGGATTCCGGCAACAGAGCGACTGCCGGCGTGGAAAAGAAGGCCCGCCGGTTTGAAAACAACGCCGATCTCCAGGCTCTCATCGATGGCCTGGATTTTACCGGACAGGCTTTGGCCAATTATCTCCACGACAACATCGATATTCCCCGGTGTGTCAATATGCTCGCGGCCAACTCGGTGATCCGGAACATCGATATGCACCGCAAAAACTGGTACATCTACCGCGACACTGGGCGAAGCGGAGAATGGGCCATCCTGCCGTGGGATCTCGATCTCTCCCATGGGCGCGTCTGGAACCAGGAAAACACGTATTTTGACAATCGACTCTACACGGATGGATTTGTGGTCAGCGGAACCTCCATTCGTCTGGTCTCCCACCTGTTCGCAAACCGTGACATTCGCACGATGATCATGCGGCGCATTCGCACGCTCTCCGACCGTTTTCTCCAGCCGCCTCCCGCGCCGGGCACGCCCGAGGGCGAATTATTCTATGAGCGGCGCCTCAATGAACAATCCCTTTTGATCGATCCTCCGTCGATCGTTCCATCGGATGCCCGGCTTGATTTTGAGAAATGGGGTTCGTGGCTGCAACGCGGCGCCACGGTGCGGTACACAAGCACGAATCCGGAAGTGGAAACCATGGCCCAAGCGATCGATCGATGGAAAACCGAATATCTTCCCGCCCGCCGCAGATATATCTATAACACACAAATTGTCGGCCGCGGCGGAGAAATTCCGCTGCCGCAGACCGGCGGAGGGCCGACGACCAACTATTTTCCACTGGTGGCGACCGGAACCACCGCAAAGGTGCTCGTGCCCGTCAACGGGAGTCTGGGCACGACCTGGACGGGCGATCCCTCACTTGGGCCTTTCGACACGACCGGTTGGTTGAGCGGTCTCACCGGCGTGGGCTACGAGCGGGGAACCGGTTACGGCCCGCTCATCGGATTGGACGTAGGCAGCCAGATGCGGAGCAATACCAGTGTTTATATCCGAATCGATTTTGACGTGAGTGAACCCGCCACGGTGAACCAGCTCGAGCTGCGATTGCAATACGACGACGGCTTTGTGGCTTATCTGAACGGGGAATTGTTAGTCGCGGCAAACGCACCCGCTTCACCCGATTGGAATTCGGCCGCGAGACTATCGCACGAGGCCAATCCGCGGACCTCCATCAAATTCGATGTCTCCGATAAAAAGGGGAATCTCAGGAGCGGACGAAACGTGCTCGCGATCCACGGGCTCAACGACGTCGTGGACAGCGACGACATGATCATCGCGCCGGAACTTTACGGAGGCAGAGTCAGCGCGCCAACCACTCTTGAACCGAGAATTAATTTCGGCACAATCGAGCCGAATCCCACCTCGGGAAACCAGGACGAAGAATTCGTCCAACTCGTCAACCCGAATGCGATCGCGGTGGACATTTCCAACTGGCGATTGACGGGAGCCGTGAAGCATGTCTTCGCGGCCGGAACGGTTCTTGCCCCCAGAGGCACCCTTTACGTCTGCCCAAACGCGGCGGCTTTCCGAGCGCGAACGTTATCGCCAAAAGGAGGCGAAGGGCTTTTTGTGCAGGGTGGATACCAAGGGCACCTTTCCAATCTCGGGGAAATGCTTGCAATCGTGGACGCGTCCGGAGCGACCAATAACCTGACCACTTACCCCGGGCAGGCATCGGACGCGCAACGTTATCTCGTGATGAGCGAATTGATGTATCATCCCTCCGGTGATGGCCTGGCTGAATATGTTGAACTGTTAAACATCAGCAGCTCGGTCACGCTGAATCTGGATGGGGTACGATTCACACAGGGAGTGGACTTCAGTTTTACCGGCAGCGCCATCACTTCACTGGCCCCAGGTGCGCGGGTTTTGGTTGTTCGCGATCGCGCCGCCTTTGAGACTGTTTATGGAACCGGCCATCCGGTGGCGGGCGTTTTCGCGAATGGCTCCGCACTCAGCAACGGTGGGGAAACCGTCAAGCTGGAGGATGCGAACAACGGAACCATCTTCGAGTTCGCCTACGGTGATCAGCCACCCTGGCCGACCGCGCCCGACACGACCGGTTATAGTCTCGTTTTAGTCGCTCCCCAGACTCATCCCGATCCTGCACTTTCCGCGAACTGGCGTGCCAGCCTGCAAATGGGCGGAAGGCCCGGCTGGGCGGATGGGGTATCGTTCCCCGCTGATCCGCTGGCCGACGCGAATGGAAACGGCGAGCCCGACCTGATCGATTACGCGCTCGGGAACGACCTCGGCCAGACTCCCCTCTTTCCGGCATTTAGATGGGAAAGGGGCAATCCAGTTAGAGAAGACAATCTCGTATTGACGGTTCCAATCAGTCTGGCGGCCGAAGGAGCCGAGATCGAACTACAGTTTTCTACAGACCTCGGGGAGTGGCAGGAGGGAGCCTCGCACGTCGAATTGGTTTCGACGGAACCACTCGGCAATGGCAGAGCCCTGCGCACATGGCGTGTCAAACCGCCCCTCCGCGATCAACCGCAACTCTATCTGCGATTGCGCGTGGTCGCACGCTGACCCATCCCGTCAACTGAAAGAGTTCAACGAAGTCATCGTTGCTACGTTTCATGGCAGCTTTTCCGGGGCAAGCTTTTGAATGACATTGGTCGATAACCGGCGAATCGATTCGTCCGGTGACGACAATCCATCCAAGAGTATGGGAAGTCCGTCCAGGGCTTCAGGATGACCGATTTCACTAAGCATCCTGATCCCATAGATCTTTTGTTCGCTCGGAACGCTTCTCCACATTTTCATCATTGACGCCACGACATTCGTCGGATGCCAACCGATTTTACGAAGAGCGACTAGCGACCGAAACGCTGTATGTGCGTTGGAATCCTGAGTAAGTTCAGTAAGTTTTGGAATGGCTTCGTTTGCATGAACGCCCATTTCCCCGAGAGCATCAACCGCCGCTGCTCGGACCCAAATCGTCTCTCCGAGTGCCCGCCCCAACTCGCCGTCATCCAGTGTCACAATGAGGCTCGGGAGGGCCTGTTGAGCGTGCTGGCCAAACCGCGACAATACTCGGGCAGCTCGCCAACGAACCATCGCATCTTTATCTTGCAGGCGTCGAATAAGTGCTGGAATTACCTACGCGGATGTGTGCCCTCGGCGGTGGAAAACGCCCAAGGCGTTAACACAGGCTTCCCGGAATGATGGGTTCGAGGCGCTTTCCCACTTCAAAAGCGGTTGGATCGCTGAGGGACCAATGGAACCAATTGCCTCGGCCATGTCGGCTACGTCGTCCTCTCCACCTTGTGGCGATGGCAACCATTTGCGGAGCATGGAGGGGAGTGCAACCCAGAGTGCATGATACTTTGTCGAGAACGTGTCCGTGGATGTCTGGGAATTCGCAAAAATATACGGAATGGCCTTTGGACCCAACTGCCCAAAAACGACCTCCATTTGCTTGGCATCCAGCTCCCGCTTCAGAACCAAGGAATACCATTCAGTCACACTTTTTCCGTCATAGACTGGCTCTCGCGAAATACTGAGAAAAAAACTCAAGACGAGCAAACCGCATCCACAAATCAGAGCTACCCCCAGCAGAATCAACCGCTTTCGGCTCGTCTTGCTACTCATTGTCCAAATCGTCATCTATTGGACCTCATGTTACTCGGCCGCTCGCTGTCCGAGAAGAAATATCGAGGGATTAGCAAATCTCAGAGAATCGCCGTCCCTCGTTGCATTGAATCTTAGCACCACTCAGGTCACCGACCAAGAGCGCCAGGAACTATGGCGCGCAATACCGGGTTTGGTTATTTGTTGAGATGGGTTTTCTGTTTCAAGTTGGTGAATTATCCCGCCAATTGAGATGGATTTTTCGTCCTCAAACCCCTCCTCTGCTTCCCCAGAGTGTTACTATTAATAGAATAGGCGCTTCCGCCGAGTAAGCAGCATCATTTTCCGTGATAGTGATGTTACAGTTGAGGATTTGGTTCATCTCAACGGTTTGACACAGCTTCGAGAGTTGAATCTCCACGGCCACGTGGTCAGGTGTAATCCGGCTTATTCATTCGAATTGCCGTTGAGTTCCCTTAGGTCTGGGACACCCATACCGGCCCTTTTGTCAAACTGTTCTGATGAGTCAAGCATCCGCTGCTGAAGAATTTGAGGAGCCTTCGATGAACGCGGCAGCGTCTTGGACTGCGATGACGAGCGGAGCGATTCACCGCTTTCGCTTCGGCGAGTCCGAGTGCCCGGGAGAGTTCCAGGCAACGTGGTTCCATGTCGAAAGCGGCAACTGCGCAGGCTTCGTTCTGCTCCTAACACGCATTTTGCGTCATCTAACAACAATCCCAAGGGGATTGCGCCTCGAAGCCCTGGGTTGCGAGCTTGCGAGCTACCCTGGGTGGAGCGAACCCGGCCGAGCCAACCCCAACGGGGTTGCGGCTGTTTTGGTGCAACCGAGGACGCAACCCCGTTGGGGTTAATGGCCGTTTTCCAATGGGTTCCCAGGGTAGCTCGTCCCTCGCAACCCAGGGCTTTGAGACGGAATCCCGTCGGGATTCACTGCTCACACCGCGATTCGCAAGTACGTATTAGGAGCTGGGCTCCGTTGCCGCACTCCAAAACCTGGCGGAGAATTTCACGAAATCTTGAGTCTCGTTGCGAATGGCCGGAGAATGGATCGCCCCACATCATTCTCAGAAAACCTCAGAGTCGGAATTCGTGTCCTCCTCCTTCCGTAGATTCCGTTGTCCCTCAATCCCTCATTCGGTTGCGGCTTCGCTGCGCCGTGTTTGTTGCGTTCTTTGCGGTTAATCAACTGCCGCTCTTAGGTCATGGATCTCGGCGCAGCATTCTTCTCAACGCGGAAACGCCAGGAATGCCAGCTTGAGTTTCGAGGATTTGGCCCGAACTGTCCGTGACGACGGAGGAAGGCAGCAGCGGTTCGACACCAAAAACCTTGGCGAAGGCGGCGGCGGCACCGGCTCGCTGGTTCGGGGCAATTCCTAAAAGGCGCATTGAGGGCCGGTATTCTCTGGCATAATCCGCGAGCTTCTGGTTGTCGTCTGCATCATCAATAGACACCGCGATGAAATCGACTCCTTCGGGGCCGAGTACTTCACGTAGGTGTCGCAGACGCGGCAGGTGTTCTTTGTATTGAATGCTGGAGGTTGAAAATGTCGTGTAAACACGAACGCGCGCACCGGGCTTGACGGCATTGTCCCCCTTGGCGATCGGGAAGATCTCCCGGTTGACGGCCGTCGCTCGGGGCATGCTCGCCTTGACGCGGTAAGTTGTACGTTCGACCGAATCAGTTGTCGGCGTATCCGCTGGGTTCTCGTAGAGAGTGAGCAAGGTTCCTTCCAGAATGCCTTTCGTCGTTGTCGTACGGCCGGAAGGCCATTTCACCGTGAGCGAGACGACGTTTGTATGAGCGCCAATGCCCACGATCATCGTCGGCGAATTTTGCGTGGACCAGCCATCGCCGCAGCGATGTTCACGAACCAGCTTCTCATCGCCCAGGTCCACCGCGATACGGGCGCCATAGCCGTCGCGGCATCCGAATCCTTGAGAGGGAGACGCGATGTGATTTCCGCCGACGAAGCGAATGGCGATCATGCCGCCGCTCAACCCGGCTTCCGGCATTTCGTTGCGGTAAAGATTAAAAAGGGGCTGGTTGGCATTGACCAAGGCGATGTCCTGCCATCCGTCACGATCGTAGTCTAGAATCGCGAACCCCCGACTGTCCGCCGGGTCATCCAATCCGGACAACGCTGAAAACTCCGCAAAGGAACGTCCACCGCGATTGGCGAAGTAACGGTTGCGTTCGTTCCCGTTGAGGGAATGCACAAGGACTTTGTCTCCCTGCCGCTCGACTCCGGCCAAGCGCGCGTCGATCATCGGGCCGAGGTTGTCGGGCGCGGCGGTTCGTTTCCACTCGGGGGACGACCGGAAGCTGGGGCGCGCGAGAGCTTCGTCGGTGCGCACCATTGTGCGCCAAAGATTGCTTTCGAGGTCCAGTCCCGAGGAGAGCTCCTTCGGTGCGGTAAAGTAGCCGCTCAGCACATAGAGATCGAGGAAACGGTCGTTGTCAAAGTCGGCGAAACATCCACCCCACGACCAGCCGGCTTTCATCACGGTCATCGAGGGCGCCGTCAGTCCAGCGACCTGCTCAAACGTTCCGTTGGCCCGACGGTGGTACAGCCAGTTGCCCGAGGCGGATTCGACAAACATCTTTTCCAGTCCAGGAATTCGCTTGGTGATGCGGCGGCCTGCCTCGCTATACATGTTCGAGACGTAAAGATCTTCTTGGCCGTCATTGTCGTAATCCCCCCACGAAGCGCCCATGGCGTAGCCGTACTCGGTGACACCGGCCTGGACTGTGACATCGGTGAAACCGCTCGATCCATCGTTGCGAAACAGCACATCGAGCCCCCAGTCGTTGGCGATGAAGAGATCCGGGCGGCCATCCTGGTTGTAATCGCCCCAGGTGCCTTGCAGCGAATTACGCCAGATGCCAACCGTGCTGTTTTCCGGCGCGGGCTCAAAACGCCCGTCACCCCGATTAATCAGCAAAACATTGGGAGGGCCAAGTTGGTCGAGAACTGTTCCGCCAATGCGCAGCCGGTGTTCGGATACCCGCCGCCGATATTCCCTGGCCAGATTGGCGTCGAAGAACTCGTCCGGCCAGTCAAAGTCTCCATCCTTGCCCTGCGCGACGCCACCCGCCGGACTCGCCCCGGCCGGTGCGGCTGGCCGATAGGTGCAGATATAGACATCCAGCAGGCCGTCCAAGTTGTAATCCGCCGCGGACATTGAGATGGCGGCCATCGGCATGAAATTTGGAATGGGGTGCTGGAAAAACACACCTTGCCGATTCTCGAGATAGCTCGTCTTTAGCAAACTTCGCCCCAGAATCACATCCTGGTCCCCGTCGTTGTCGAAGTCGGCGAAAAGTGCGCAGGTGGTGTGACCGGGAAGATCCAATTTGAACGACGCTGCCTGTTCGATGAATGTTCCATCTCCCTGACTGACGAGAAGCATGTTTTTGCCGAGCCGCACCGTAATATAAATATCATCGAACCCATCGCCATTCACATCCGCCACGGCGATGCCTTCCTTTTGATTCACGGAGATGGGGGCGAAATACGGATGCGGCAACTGCTGCATGCCGTCGCGGTAATGTTTTACAGTGGCTTCGTAATGGAGCGATCGGCGCAGCATCGCCGCCTCCTGCGGATCACGCATGGCCGCATCCAGGGCTTCAACAAAAAGCCGTTTGGAGCTTGCGCTCCATTGCATCTCGGTGGTTTTCCAACCGGTAATCTGCCAGTCACCTGCGGTGCCGTCGGCGTTTTTGGGACGTTCCCAAGTCAGTTCGATCGTTCCGCGGAACGAATACCAGTAATCCGTCTTCATGCGCGCGAGCGCTTCGAACGCGCCGGTTGCTTCATACCGCCACATATCGCCCTCCGGGTGATCGCCACGGATGATTTCAACCTTCGCGTGTTCGAAATATGAGATTTGGTCGAGCATCGGACGCCACAGATCCACCCTGTTCGTTTGTATTGAGGATGCGGCCAATGGCCAGGGGCTGGGCTCAAACCTGGAAGTTCCGTTTCTGGAGGTCGCGAGTGGAAGATCGAGATCGACAGTGGTTACGGAAGGAGAAAAGACACTTTCAGCTTCCGCCGTCGGGCCGGGCAGGCGCAGATCGAGAAGGCCCTCGGAAAGGGTGTTCATTTTCCGGCTTAAGTTTAGGCCTGTTTCCTCGGCGGCCACGAGGGCGCTGACAACAGAAGTATCCTGCTTCTCAAAGTTGGCGTTTGCTGTCGTTGCCGTGTTTTCGTGGGTATCCCCTTTTGGGTACCATTTCTTCACCGTTCTCAAAACAGGAATGACCAAGGCGAGCACGACCAAGGCTCGCAACAGCCATCCTTGCCGACGGCCTATCCAGAGAGCCGCGATCACGGAAATAGCGAGCGGGAAATATAACCATGGCGCGCCGAGTTGGAGCAAAGCTCCTGCACAAATCCACGATGCTGCAATCCAGGCTAGGATCAGTTTGGTGTTGGGAGCGCGGCGGGGCGGGGTCTTTGATCGAAGCTTCACTCAAATGCTGATAACATCGCCGTTCGCCGACTGTCGAGCCAATTGCCATTCACACTTACTCTCCCTTGGACGTGCCCGACTTTCTTACTCTTTGAATCGCCGCCACCCAGGAGTGTATCGAGGTCTTCACCTGCTGGGTTCTCGCGACAGTCGAATACGGCATACACAATCAAAATCTCTTGATCGACTTCGTAAAATACCTGCGCCGAGAACCGCCTCGTGAAGAATCGATGGAAACTGTGAAACGGACGGGAATGCGAACCGGATTCGGCGATCTGAAGCAGACGACTGAATTCATCCCGAAGATGCAACAGATATTCTCGGCCGAGGCCTTCTTGCCGCTTGTCCCAGAACGCTGCCCGGTGGTCCATATCCCACTCGGCGCGTTTAACGACGATCATCTTCACTCGGATATTTCTTCAACAACCGGTCGAACACCTCTTTGGCGGGTTCGGCGCTCACCTCACCAACGCGGTATTCACGGCGTCGTTCCTCCAGAACGTGAATGATCAGCTCGGGAATGGGGTCGTCCGCCAAGTCCATCTGGAGAGCGTGAAATATCTCACGCTTCTCGGCGATCGGAAGGGACAAGACCTGTTCTTTGATGCCTGACATTCCGTTGATACTAGCATCCAGCCGCAGCGGAATCAACTTGATGTCGCGCCGCTCCGTCCAAAATGAAATTCCTTTTTTACCATGACGTTCCCGCCATCCCCGCCAAGGCGCATCACAGTGTGAGGACGCGCCTGAAACCGCTGAATCCACAGTTGCATGCTTCGCTGGGGCCACATACGATTGAGCCACTCCGCAATCACATTAACGATCAATCTCGAAGCATCGCACGTATGAACCGAAGAGAATTTCTCGCTTCCGCCAGTGCCCTCGCAGCAACGGCCGGATCGACCGTGCCTCAAGCCGCCGAGTCAGTTACCGAGCGAAAACGGGCTTTAATGAAACTCGGCTGCCAGAGCGGGCCGACTTCCGACAAACGCCTTCAGTATTTCGCGCGCCATGGCGTCAGGAATATCTGCGGCGTTCCCGCGAGTTCCAGGGAACGTGGCTACCCGAGTGTCGAAGAACTCCTGCAACTCAAGGAACGAGCGGCCAAATGGAATGTGACGATCGATATGATCACGCCGCCGTTTCTGGCCTCCAGCCATATTGATCGAACAGCCCGGCCGGCGATCATGCTAGGGCAAAGTCCCGAACGCGATCGCGACATCGAAGATTTTCAGAAGATCATTCAAAACTGCGCCGCTGCGGAAATTCCGGCGGTGAAATACAACATGAGCCTGCTCGGCGTGCTGCGAATCGAACGGACCTCGGGGCGAGGCGGCACGACCTACAGCACTTGGCGCCTGATGGACGCGAAACCTCGGACTCCATCGACGCGCGCCGGACAAGTGACAGCCGACATCTATTGGGAACGTATCACGTATTTTCTGGAACGCGTTGTTCCCGTCGCAAACGAATACAAAGTGCGAATCGCCTGCCACCCTCATGATCCTGGGGTTCCACCTGTAACCGGCTATCAAGGGGTCGATGCGGTGCTTGGCACTGTGGATGGACTTAAGAAGTTTATCTCAATTCGGGAAAGCTCTTACCACGGTCTCAACTTCTGCCAGGGAACTGTCTCCGAAATGCTTCAGGATCCAGGCAAGGAGATCTTCGATGTCATCCGCTACTTCGGTTCACGCAAGAAGATCTTTAATGTTCATTTCCGTAACATCCGGGGAAAGCGCGATGATTTTGTGGAAGTGTATCCTGACGAAGGCGACATCGATTTCGTCAAGGCAATGATGACTTACAAAGAAGTGGAATACCCTTACATGATGATGCCTGATCATGTGCCGCATCATTCAGACGATCCCGGAGGGGACCAAGCGTTCGCGTTTTCCTACGGCTACATTCGCGCCCTGATCCAGGCGGTGGATCAGTTGAGCTAACGGAGCTACTCCACACACTTTCCAGCAGAACTTCAAGCCAGCGGCACTCATCTCGCCACTCGAAGGAGCGCAAGACTCCTTTTTCATAAGCCCGAGCGGGATCCTCTTTTGGCTGTGCGCCTGCAACAATCTGCGGTAAGAATCCACAGAAACCTATGAGAGGGTATCCAAGCGCATGAAAATTAGGAGTTTGCGGAAATCGACTCTGTGTTGGCAGGGGCTGTTTTTTCGACTTGTTGGAATGGATGTTTTCATGGAGGCATCTCATTCGGTTGTTCGTTAAAAATGTCCAACCCATTCTTCGATCACCCGATTCTGAATTCGCCTTACGAGTGCCCGCAGCGGCACTGGGAGTTGGAGGCTGACGGCCAGCCGACGCAAAAGGTCGAAGAAATCCGCCGCAAGGCCAAATTTATCACTCCGATTCCAAAGCCAAAGAAGCGCAAGCGCGCCGACGCTCAGGAGGAAATCATCTTTGACGAGGGGAAAAGCATCTCCACGAAGGAGCAACAGTATGACCCGACCTCGATTATCAACGAAGTGCGCGGCTACGTGGCTACGTGGCGGAATCTTCCCAGCCCGAGCCAATGGCAGGTCACACCGGAGACCCAGCGGCTGCTCCAGTATTGGCGGCACCACAAATTCAGTGGGGTTCGCCCGTTCTTCTGCCAGGTGGAAGCCGTCGAGACCGCCATTTGGCTCACCGAGGTTGCGCCACTTTCCACCGCCGGGAAACGCATTCTGGAACATCTTGCCCGCGCGAACAAAGACGCTAATCCGGAGCTGATGCGTCTCGCGCTCAAGCTCGCCACCGGCGCGGGCAAAACGACCGTCATGGCCATGCTGATCGCGTGGCAAACCGTCAATGCCGTCCGCCGCCCGGGCGGCAAACATTTCACTCGCGGCTTCCTCGTCGTTTCGCCGGGTCTGACCATCAAGGACCGCCTCCGAGTCCTCCAGCCGAACGATCCCGACAGCTATTTTACCACTCGCGAACTCGTTCCGGGTGACATGCTCGAAGAAGTTAAGAAAGCGAAGATCGTCATCACGAACTATCACGCCTTCATGCTGCGCGAGCGGATTGATCTCTCCAAAGGCGGACGTCAGCTCCTTCAAGGCCGCACCGGCGACGCACCGAAAACCCTCGAAACCGAAGGCCAGATGCTCCAGCGCGTCATGCCCGACCTCATGGGCATGAAGAACGTGCTCGTGATCAACGACGAGGCGCACCACTGCTACCGTGAGAAACCCGCCGACGACGTGGAGTTCACCGACGAAAAGGGCAACAAGCTCACCGGCGATGAATTGAAGGATGCAAAAGCGCGGGCGAAAAAGGACAACGAAGCCGCGCGCGTGTGGATCTCCGGTTTGGAGTCCGTAAACCGCAAGCTCGGCGTCGCCCGCGTCATGGATCTCTCCGCCACGCCGTTCTTCCTCAGCGGCTCCGGTTACGTGGAAGGCACGCTCTTCCCCTGGACCATGAGCGACTTCTCGCTCATGGACGCTATCGAGTGCGGCATCGTGAAGCTGCCCCGCGTGCCGGTGGCGCAGAATCTTGCCGGCGCGACGGATGACGAGATGCCGATGTTCCGCGAGTTGTGGAAACACATCCGCACGAATATGCCCAAGAAAGGGCGTGGTGCCGGCGAGGAACTCGACCCGCTCAAGCTCCCCACCTTGCTCAAGACCGCGCTCGAAGCCCTCTACGGCCATTACGAGAAGACCTTCAATCTCTGGGGAAAGGAGGGTGCAAACGTCCCGCCCTGCTTTATCGTCGTCTGCAACAACACAGCCACGTCGAAACTGATCTATGACTACATCTCCGGCTTTCTCCGAAATAACGACGATGGCACATCTACATTGGAGAACGGTCGCCTCGCATTGTTCCGCAACTTCGACGAGTACGATAATCCGCTCCCGCGCCCGAACACACTTCTCATCGACAGTGAGCAGCTCGAATCCGGCGATGCCCTCGACGACAACTTTCGCGCGATGGCCACCGATGAAATCGAACGGTTCCGTCGCGACATCATCGAGCGCAAAAAGGACGCCCATGCCGCGGACAACCTCACCGACCAGGACCTGCTGCGCGAGGTGATGAACACCGTCGGCAAGGAAGGTCAGCTCGGCGCCGGCATCCGCTGCGTTGTCTCGGTCTCCATGCTCACGGAAGGGTGGGATGCGAACAACGTCACCCACGTCCTCGGTGTCCGGGCTTTCGGCACCCAGCTTCTCTGCGAGCAGGTCATTGGCCGCGCCCTGCGCCGCCTGTCTTACGACCTGAACGACGAGAACCTCTTCAACGTCGAGTATGCCGATGTTCTCGGTATTCCCTTCGATTTCACGGCCAAGCCCGTCATCGCCCCGCCGAAGCCGCCGCGCCCCACCGTGCAGGTCAAGGCCGTGCGCCCGGAACGCGACCACCTCGAAATCCGCTTCCCCCGTGTCGAAGGCTATCGCGTGGACCTCCCTGAGGAGCGCATCGAGGCGAAGTTCGACGACGACTCCGTTCTCGTCCTCACGCCCGAACTGGTCGGCCCTTCCATCACGCAAAATTCCGGCATCATCGGCCAAACGGTGAACCTCAATCTGGAGCATCTCGGCGACATGCGCCGATCCACGCTGCTCTTCAACGTCACGCACCGCCTGCTCTACACCAAGTTCCGGGACCCCGGTGAGCCGCCGCCGCTCCACTTGTTCGGCCAGCTCAAGCGCGTGACGAAGCAATGGCTTGACACCTGCCTCCAGTGCAAAGGCAGCACCTACCCGGCGCTGCTCATGTATCAGGAACTCGCCGACATCGCCTGTGAACGCATCACTTACGGCATCACCCGAGCCTCCGAAGGCAAGCGTCCGATCAAGGCTCTGCTCGATCCCTACAATCCCACGATGTCCACCAAATACTTCAAGACCTTCAACACCTCCAAGACCGACCGCTGGGACACCAAGGGGCCACCCCCCAAGAACCACATCAACTGGGTCGTGCTCGACAGCCAATGGGAAGCCGAGTTCTGTCGTGTGGCGGAGTCTCATCCCAAAGTCGTCGCCTACGTCAAGAATCACAACCTCGGTCTGGAGGTGCCATACCGCTACGCTTCCGAGATGCGAAAGTATCTGCCGGACTTCATCGTCCTGGTGGATGACGGCCATCCGCCACACTCG
>JAQBVM010000357.1 GCA_027623095.1 Verrucomicrobiota bacterium | reverse complement strand
AGATTTTTTTCACAAAATTCCGGATTGGCGATTTCGAGACTCTAATGCGCTTGTTCTAGGACTAGCTGCCCAATGGAATTAAAATCTTTGCGGGGAGTTATCCCCACCAAACGGATGTTGCCTATTCCAAAACTAGGAATAGGAATTACATCTCCGGGAATTCGTGCGTTAACTTCATGAGAATCATAACTATCCGCTCCAATGGTAGAACGGAAGTCGGCTTTAGCCCCACGAACTGTCAGTAGGGGATAGAAACTCAAATTTTCCTTGTCTTTATCTGCCTCTTGAATAATTACCGTTGCTACATCACTTATCAAGGTTCCCCCGTCATAATGAACCAATACACGATATTCCCCAGCGTGCTCCGGCCTTGCATCCCCAAGAAATAGCGTAGCGCTCTGCCCCACAGAACCCGCGATATCCGTCGTATCTTTCTGCCATTGAATACGAACTCCCTCCTGTTGTGATTGAACCACCACTTTTAATGCGAGAGGAACCCCTTCTGGAACAATTTGATCGAACGGTTGCTGTACAATACTAGGTTTGCGTGGGGTTCCCGTAGCCGCCCCTTGCTCAAAGGGAATTGATAAATCGCCTGCAATTACAAGATCCACTCCATCGAAACTGGCAGTTCCGGAAATGCTTACCGAACCTTCGAAACCGGCGGGCGCTTGAAGCGTGTAAGTCAACGTCCTCGTGGTTGCGTCAAAGAAAGGCCCCCATTTCACTTTCGAACTGTTCGCATCAAAGATTCCGGACTCGTTTACGTCAGACACGGCGAACCCGGATGGAACGGTTTCCTCAATTGCATAGGCAGTTGTATCTGGCGGGGTAGTAGCTCTGAGCAAAATCTTCGCGATCTGACCTTGGACTTGCACAGTCCGAACGACGATGTTTCCTTCAAGGCCGGGGCTTCCAGTCGCACCCATAACAATCTCCGAGTCTCCTGAAATCTCATAGTCCACACCGTCAAAACTGCCCACTCCGCTGAAACTGACCACCCCTGTGAAATCGGTAGGCGCGGTCAAGACGTAATCCAATTTTCTGGCGCTGTTATCAAAGTACGGCCCCCACTTAATTTTGGAACTGTTCACATCAAAGACTCCGCCCTCGTTGAGTCCAGAGACGGTGAATCCAGCCGGCACGCTCTCTTGGATAGCTTGCGCAAATGTTGACGCGACCGGATTCACATCGAGCTTCACGGTCACGATATTTCCATTTGCGACCACCTGTCTTTGGACTGGGCTGCTGTCGGAAGCGCCGGTGCCGGGTTCGCCCACCTGAATCTGGAGATCGCCCTTAAAAGCAACATCCTGACCATCAAAACTGGCAATACCGTTAAGCGCAACAAGGCCATTGAAACCTGCGGGCGGCACCAACGTATAACCAACCAACCTTGGTTGATTGTCGAAGAACGGCCCCCATTTGATCTTGGAACTGTTGGCGTCAAATGCACCGTTACCGGTGATGGCGTTCGCGGTGAAACCAGTTGGAAGAGATTCTTCGATCGCATAGACGCCGGTGGATGCCGCAGGTCGAATCTCCAGCGTGACGATGAGTCCGCTGACTGTGCGTTCAGCCGTGCTACTGTTGTTGCTGAGCGCCTGCAGGCCGATGCCTTTGGGGACATTCACCCACCACAGGGGCGCGTCTGGAATGTTCGAATCGACCTGGTAGATTTCGCCACCCTTCCAGAGAGCCCCTGCGCGTGTCAGATAACCGATCGGTATCGGGTTTGGTGCCACCGGCCAGGCATCGCCGCGTTTCCAGGCAGCGCCGTAAGCGGTGACCTCGCCGATGGCAATCTTGAAATCACCGTTCGAATCCGCCGGATGCGGCTCGGTCTCATTGGACGACTGGTTGGGATTCACCACGACCCAGAAAGTGTTTGTGCCGCGCAACGGCGGCAAGCCGCCATCCTTCACGACGACTTGGATCTGGTTCGTGGTATCCGCCTGCGTCACCTCCGGCCGCCACGAGAACGCGCCACCACTACTGATCGTCGCTCCGGCAGGCGGGCTGAGCAGGCTGAAGGACAACGCATTCGCGGGTAGATCAGCATCGGTTGCGGTCGCGGTGAAAGCGACCGTCTGCCCGGCATTCACTGTTCGATCCGCGATGGCGTCCACCGTGGGAGGTGAATTCACTTCATCGACCACCACGGTAAAGCTGTTCGTCGCGCTCAGAAACTTCGCGTTCACGGCCAACGGACTGTGATCGGTTACCACCACCCTAATCACGTTCGTGCCGGGCCCTTGCGTCTCGTTGGGCGTCCAGAAAATTACGCCTGTGTTCGCATCAATGACCATGCCTTCGGGCGGGGAGATGAGTGTGAAAGTGAGCGCGTTGGCTGGATCATCCGGGTCGGTGGCTCTGGCGGCCACGGACAAAAGCGTCTGCTCCGTGACTACCTGGTTCGTGGGCACCGACAAAGCCGGCGGACGATTCACTTCCTGAACCGTCAGTGTGATCGTGTTCGTTGTGCTCAGGCGTTGTTCATTCACCGCGTCAGCGTTGGTATCGGTCACCCGCACGGCGACCGGATAGGACCCAGGCCCTTGCGCCTCGGTGGGCGTCCACGAGATCGCGCCGCCGGGCGCCACGGCCAGCCCGCTCGGGCCGGAGATCAGTTCGAACGACCATGTGTTCGTTGGCAAGTCGGAGTCCGTGGCCGTAGCCATGGCGCTGAAAGCCGATTCTTCGCTGATGGACTGGCTGGGAGGCAGGATAAGCACCGGCGCTACGTTGATCTCATTCACGGTGCTCTGAAAGGTGCGCAAGACAGTCAGGTTGGGCGTACCGTTGTCGGTCACAAGCACCGTTAAGTTTGTCGTCATTGGTCCCTGGGCCTCCGTGGGAGTCCAGGAAATAATTCCAGTGACTGAGTCAATGATGGCGCCCAGTGGCGCGTTTGTGAGCGCATAGGCCCGAGTTCGCAGTGGGGAATCAGCACCCGTGTCGGCAGCGTTCAATTGGAAGAGGACCAGTTCGTCATGCATTTGATTGGCCAACACCGGGTGGACATTGATCACCAAAACCGAGGCCTCGGTGGCGGTATAGTTCACCAGCAATTCCACGTCATTCGTGGGGTAGTTGAATGTAGCGAATGCACCGGTGCGCGTGACCGCCGTCAGGAAAGTGAAATTGGCGCTGAGCAGCGGGTGAAAATCATTTGTGAGCGTCACGTTCAGCGCCCCAGCCAGCGAAGCCGTGCCGCTGACGGCGAGCCGATCGTACGTGGCGCCGGCAGATAACCCGGCCAGTTCGATGTTTAAGGCGCCGTTGGTCGTCTGGGTGTAGTTGCCGGTGATCGTCAGCAATCCGGGCGATGCGCCCGGGCTGACCAGGCCGCTGCTCACGACGTTGGCCATGACAGTTCCCACCCCGCCAAGCATTCCACCTTGAATCTGCAGGGTGGAACTGGAAGTGACGTTGCCGCCGCTGAGCGTGGTTGAACCCGCGATTTGCGAGAAACCGGCGTTGAACGTCAACGTGCCGCCTTGCACGTCCACCGCGCCGCTGTTGTTGAAGGGCATGCGGCTAAAGAACACCGTCTCCCCGTCTCCCTGCTTGGTGAACGTGCCGGCGTTGTTGAACGCGTTGACCCCACCGCCGTTGCCGGCGATTGAAATCGTCGCAGCACTACTGACGGTGAGACTGCCATTGTTGTTGAAGGTCCCGCCGTTCATCACCAGGGTGCCGCCTGTCCAGGTGCCCGTCCCGTCGTTCTGCAGCACCCGGTTCAGGTTTTTGTTACCTGTGCCGCTCATGTTCAGCGTGCTGCCGCTCGCCAGGATCGTCCGCCCGCTCCCGCTCATTGTCCCACCCGTCCACGTCAGCGTGCCCGTCACCGTCACATCGCCTGAGCCGGCGAGCGTGCCTCCGGAAAAGGCAAACTTGCAGTTGGTGTCCAAGAGGCTCGCCCCGTTGAGAATCAGCGTGCTGGAGGGAATGACGAGCGTCTGCGTGCCACTGCTTCCACCAACCCGAAGGCTGGCTACCGTGGCGTTGACGTTCACTGTCACCGTGTAGGTGCCGCCGTTGGTGATCAACACGTCGTCCGCCGCGCCTGGCACCGCACCGGAACTCCAATTGGCGGGCGTGCCCCAACTGCCGCTGTTGGTGTTTATCCAGGACACGGTGGCCGCCGGGAGCGGCTGGGTCGCCAGCCAAAGAAAGGACATCGCGAGCAAGTGTTGCAGTGTGTGAGTTTTCATGGGTCTTGAATCCTTGTTAAACGGAGTTTGTCGGTAGTGTTACCAAAACATTGCCGGCTCGCATCGCAGCCAAGTACGGAGCGGTGGCGGGCGCGTCCAGGAGAGCCACAGTTCTTGCGCCTCGGTGTCGGTGGGTAAGAAAAACATCGGTCGCTGCGATCTTGGAAAGTGCCCAGTTTAGAATCGACATTGGCGGCTTTTGGGAAAGACGTTTCATTCCCACAACCAGAACCCACAATCGCGGCAGACTGCGTGATGGACTCCAATTCATACGAAATGCTTGAGGGCATCAAATAGATCGTATCCGATGGCTGTGCCCGTGGTTCCCATCCGATGTATTCGCGCAACAGCCACCAAACGCCCCACGAATTCGAGCCATGCCGAGTGAAAAATACGTTTCATCGCATAACGTTCTACGACGCCAGAACACCGATCTTGCCGTTCCAGCAACAAAATCTGAAAAAGTTTTTTTCGCGTGCCCGGAACCGGGGTTCAGGGGCGAAAACGGTGTGGATTCATTGAGGCCCGCGGCATTCCAGGCCGCAGCACGGCGACGTGGGAGGATGCGCCACGGTTTTCTCATGGGATTGTGGTTGGTTCACGCGCTGCGGCCAAGATGGCCGCGGACCGGGATTGGTCAACTGCAACTCCGTTCGAGGTTCGTGTCTGTAAACAAAGGGGCTTGAGGGATTCCTTGCGTTCCTCTTTGTGGCGGTTGCAACTGGATCTGGAATCGTGACTTTCCAGACACGCTGAGCTGATTCCCTGCTTGATAGCTGAGTCCGGAGAAGTTCCGAGGCTTGCCTCAACAACCAATCCATCCACCAGTCCATTATCGCGCGCATCGTAAAATGGTCTGGACTATTTTACGATCTTCTCAAGACGGTCGAATCCTGGACCGATCTTGGGTTTGGCGATTTCGAGTTGCGTTACTTGCGCGACAAACAAAAACGCGAAGTGGATTTCCTGGTCGTGCGCGACCGCAAGCCCTGGTTCCTGGTCGAGGTCAAGCTCACCGACGCGAACCTATCCCCGTCGCTCGCCTATTTCCAGGCCCAGACGAAGGCAGTTCACGCTTTCCAAGTGGTTTTGAACCTCCCTTTTGAGCAGTCTGATTGTTTTCAGATCCACCACCCAATAGTCGTTCCTGCCAAAACCTTCCTTTCCCAGCTTCTGTGATGAGGAAACTCATATCACTCGGTTACGGGCGCGCTGGCCCGCGGCCATCCTGGCCGCAGCACGTCCGATCTGCCAAACGCGCCAAAACTTTCTCACGCGTCCGTGACTGGTCCACGCGCTGCGGCCTGGAAGACCGCGGGCCGGGGAGGGATCGTTAATTGCGCGAATTTGCCGCGGAACCGCGCGCTGCTCCAAAACCAATCTTTCGGTTCTCGGACGAGTCTCGCTTTCACAGGATTGGCCTCAATGTAATGAACAGTCCGTTTCTCATGTTCAGAGTCGCGCATGTAAGTGTCCCAATACCCCGGCTGCCAGAGACGGCCTTGCCGGTTTAAAAGCTTATTCGCTTTGTTGGCTGTGTAGGATTTCCAGCTTTCGACGATTTCTTCCATCGCAACCTCTGCCACCTTAAAAAGCGCATGCACATGGTTTGGCATCACCACCCAGGCGCGCAGTTCGTACCGCGTCCCATGGAAGAACATCAGGGAATCCTCAACAATCTTCGCAATATCTGGCCGCCGCAGCCAGGCTTTCCCATGCCCGAGATCAAGATAGGCATCGAGCTTTTTGAGACGTTCCCGGTCGTTCTCGATTTCCATCAACGCGGACCATTCGGAACGGAGACTCGCAGGGAAAGAGTCGGCGAGACGAAACGTGACAAATTGAGTGCGCCCGGGCGCGTCGAAGTGAGGCAGATAACCGCGTTCGTGCCAGCCTCGGAAACCGCGCCGGCCATCGTCTTGCGTCTGCCGGTATTGTCCCTGGCGCTTGCACTCGACCAAATCGCGCACACCCGGATTGTGTGGCCGTTTTTTCATGGGAAAACCTTGTGTGCAAAACGTAGGCGTGACCAAGAAACCAGACAAGAACTTTCTACGGTGTGACCCCGGCCCGCGGCCATCCTGGCCGCAGCACGATCGATTGAGCAGACGCACTGAAATCTTTTCACGCGTCCGGGGTTCGCTCACGCGCTGCGGCCAAGATGGCCGCGAGCCGGGATGTGCGAGGTGCACGTTCATTCGGATTTGCGCTGCCCGAACGAAGGGTTCTGCGAGATTAGACTCGCTCCTTTTCGTTGTCCCTGCGACTGGGCCTGGACTCTCGGCTGTCCTAACGAGCGGATTGATGATACCGAGATCCG
>JAQBVM010000356.1 GCA_027623095.1 Verrucomicrobiota bacterium | reverse complement strand
ATTGGCAAGCACTTTCTCCAACCTCAACAACAGCAACCCTTCATAAATTTAAACAAAATTACCGTGGTCGCGGCATCCAGAAGAGTCGATTGTTGTTGCTAACTTTGGGTTTGGCGATAGCGGGCTTCTTGTCTCCCGCGTTTGCATTTACGGAAATAACGGGAGGATTCAATTTCAACACGGAGTTCAAATGGGACACATCTGTGTCGGGCCGATCATTGGATGTGGTGGTAGATCCAGTCGCCGGAGCGCTGCGTATCTTGTGTGTTGTGTTTAGTGCTATCGACATACTCCCGGAACGCTTCGGTGGAGCAGGCAAAGAAGTGGCCGCATTTTCCGGGTCGCCTTCTCCGATCGGAACATGGGGATTCACGCTATGCGGGAACTCCGCGACCATCTTCGGACCCGACGGTAACAAACAGACCGGCCAATTCCACCGAAACTGGGAGGGTGAGGCTCTTGCCGAACCGAGACCAATGAGTTCGGTTTGAAGAATCGTAACTGCGGTCTCCGAAGTCAGGGTTCGACGGGAGTCTCACCCTCGAAGCGGAAACGGCAGGGTTGCGTTGAATACGAGCTCCCATCCGAAGCGAGTGCTGCTACGCGGATCCCGATGAATCGAAGGAACTCATTGCGGTCACATCCGCATCCCGCACCCCGCTCGGATCGAACTGGACATTTGCGGTTCCTGTGGCGTAATCGCGCTTATGAGCCGCATCTCATTTCTCATTCTCGTTTCACTCCTGGCGATCCATCGATTCACCCTGGCCGGGCAAGAGGATCAAGCCCGAAATCCCATCATCAACGAGCTGGAAATCAAGAACGATGCGGGTATTACTCTGACGCCCGATTTCGGAGTTTCCGCCACATTTTCAATTGCCGCTGTCGATCCCGAAACCGGCGTTTGCGGTGCGGCTGTTGCCAGCAAGTATCCCGACGTCGGGCGCGTTGTTGCGTACGCACGCGCGGGTTTGAAAGAATCCAGATCTTTTCGCATGGGTTTCACCGGTTTCCCCCACGACGTCACGGTCGAAGCCGTGATGGAAATGCGAAGCTTCCTGGAAGTGGCTCTGAACTGGTTGACCGAGCATTTCGATGCTTTCAAAAAGCCTTACGCGATCGTGGAAACCAACCAATGATTTTTACCGACTCGCAGCGCGCCGCAATCGAAGCGACGGGAAACGTTCTGGTTTCGGCAGGAGCAGGCTCCGGCAAAACCAGCGCCCTTGTCGAATGCTGCCTGAGACGCGTCCTGGATTCTGTTCATCCATCCGGATTGAATGAGATCCTGATGGTCACGTTCACCGAAGCGGCGGCGGCAGAAATGAAGGAACGCATTCAGGCACGACTGATTTCCGAGCTCAATCAAACATCGGACACGGATCGTCGAAATCAGCTTGAAAAAGAGACTGCGCTTCTGGACACCGTCGCCATCGGCACACTGCACAGTTTCTGTTACCGCCTCATTCGCGAACACTTTCACGAACTCGGCATCGACCCGCAGGCCGTGGTGCTTCGACAAGAACAGAGCGCCCTGATGATGCGCGAGACCTTCGTTGAAATCCTGAAGCATCACTACTCGGGAAGCACGCACGCCGCCACGAAGGTCCAAGAGTTGATTGAAGTCCAGGGCCAAGGCCGCGATGAGATCATTCGAAATCTGGTATTTCAGATTCACAACTACACCCAGACACGCCCTCATCCGAAGGCTTGGTTCAAGAAACAGATCGATCATTTTATTAAGCCCGACCCTGATGACTGGATTGACTGGCTCCTAGAGGCGTTTCAGGAATGGCGAGGAACTTGGATTGAACGATTGCGAGAAGCCCCGGCGGAAAACGCTCCGATCCAGGCATGTGCCGCAGTCCTGGCGAACCTGCCCGAAGCGCCGTCCCGCGAGCAGATTGCCAAAGCATCGATAGCGCTGGCCACTGTGGAAACACAGCACCCGTGGCCAAGGGGAAAGAAGGAAACCTTTCGCAAACCGTTTGCCCGGTTCTTTGAGGAAGCCGAGTTTTTCCGATCCGTCGCCGCTGTCTCGGAGGACAAAGATCCGCTTGCCGAGGATTGGTCCTGGGTCCGCGGCCAAATCGAGACACTGTTGCATCTTGCCGAAGAATTTAGTGCGGCATTCGCGCACTCCAAACGTGAGCAAGCTGTTCTCGATTTCCATGATCTCGAACAGTTCGCCCTGCGCCTTCTCTGGGATTCGACACAGAGCAACCCCTCGGACTTGGCTAAACGAATGCGCCTCCAGTACAAGTCGATTTTTGTCGATGAATACCAAGACATCAATCCCGCCCAAGACAAAATCATTCAAGCGCTTGCTAGAGAAGGTTGCTCGGGAAACCGGTTTCTCGTGGGAGATGTGAAGCAGAGCATCTACCGGTTTCGATTGGCGGACCCTGGCATCTTTCAGAATTACAGAAGGACTTGGTCGCTCCCGGACAGCGGAGGACAAGTCCTTTCCCTCTCCGAAAACTTCCGAAGCCGCGAAGGATTGCTGCGATTCATTAATCCGCTTTTCAGCGAGTTGATGAGGGAAAGCATTGGAGGGGTGCCATACGAATCGGCGGACGCACTCGTATTCGGAGCCCCCGACCGCAGACAGACCTTGGCGCACGCGGCCGCGGAACCGCCACGCGTCGAATTTCACCTGAACGTGACGCGCCGAAGTCCGAGCCGGGTGGAGGATCCGGAGGCCGGTCCTGCGGAATTAGCCGACAGCGCTCCGGACCCAAACCAGATCGAACGAGAAGCCAGTCTCGTTGCAGATCGCCTTGCGGCGCTGATCGGCGAACGGCACCCAATCTGGGATACCGGAGCTGGCGCTTTCCGGGAGGTTCTATGGAGCGACATGGCGATTCTTCTCCGTTCATTGAAAAACAGGGGAGAGATCTATGCCAAGGAGTTTTACCGGCGCGGCATACCGCTTCTGGTTCCACAAGCGGGATTCTACGACAACACCGAAGTGTCCGACCTGATCTCTCTGTTGCAGTTGCTTGACAACCCGCTTCAGGATTTGCCGTTGCTCGCCGTGCTCCGCTCCCCGCTCGTCGGCTTGACCCTGGATCAACTGGTTGAGATTCGCGTTACAGATCGCCACACCTTTTTTTGGAATTGCGTCCAAAGATGGCACGAACTGAATCGCAATGTTCCAACCACGCCAATCCCGCCGGCTGACATTTCGCAGAACCGGGAAGGCATGCTTCCAACTGAACACGAATCCGGAACACGCACCAGCCCCGAGGATCTGGAACAAAACTCGGCCTGGCGTAAGATTGACCAATTCTTGGAGCGATTTTCCCGATGGAGATCGCTGGCGCGGGAGGCTTCCCTATCGCAACGCTTGGAAGCGATTCTAGATGAAACGCTTTATGAAGATTGGCTAATGTCTCTGCCGGATGGCGAAAAACGCGCGGCAAACGTCCGGCGCCTTCTGTCGTTGACTCGCGAGTTTGATCCGCTTCAACGGTGCGGACTGCAGCGATTTCTCCAATGGGTCGAGAACCAGCGCGATTCGGAGATCGACAGCGAACCTTTCACCTCCGGAACAACCAACGCGGTTTCTCTGACAACGATCCACAGGAGCAAAGGTCTTGAATACCCTGTCGTTGTGCTTGCCGAACTGGGAAAGCGATTCAATCTCCGCGACCTGGCCGGGGAAATCGTTCTGGACGAGAAATACGGCCTTTGCCCTCTCGTTAAGCCGCCCTTCACTGGACGCTATTACCCCAGCCTCCCCTCCTGGCTCGCGGCAAAACGCCAGCGGCGCGAAGCCTTGGGAGAAGAACTTCGCCTTCTCTACGTCGCAATGACCCGGGCGCGCGACACACTGATCTTGGCCGGCACCACATCCGAAAACACGTTCGACAAATGGCCGGATGCGGGTTCCGAGCGTTCCAGCGATCAGCGAATTCTCTCCGCGAACTGCGTCTTGGACTGGCTCGGTCCTATACTCGTCAAAGACCCGGAGCGCCATCGCGACAGCGAGACCTCATCAAGCGCAACTGGATTGTTTCGATGGGAAACCCACGACTCCGATGCAGAAATCGAAGCGCCGGCTGACCCAGCCGAAAACCTGGCCAAAAACGGAACGTTTCCCGAATCCGAAAGCATTTTTGACACGGCAAGCATTGAGGGACTCAAACGTCGATTGCAGTGGCGTTATCCCTTTCTCACCGCCACAGCGGAACCCGCCAAGTCTGCTGTCACCGTCTTGCGAAAACGTTTCAGCGTCGAAACGGACGAATCGAACGGGCTGTCTTTCGAAAGCTGGCCGCCTGCCGAAAACCGACCGAAAACCGATGGGCTCTCAGGCGCGGACATTGGCACGGCGCACCATCTATTCCTCCAGTTGATTGCGTTGGACCAGCTCGGCACCGAATCCGAGATTCGTTCGGAGGCGAAACGTCTTCAAGAGATCGCCGCATTGTCGATCGAGGAGACAGAAGCACTTAACTTGAAAGCCGTGCTGAACTTCTGGAAATCCGAACAAGGAATAAGCATTCTCGCCGAATCGGAAAAGATTCACCGCGAACTTCCATTCACCGCGCGGTTTTCCATTGGGGAACTTCACACGCTCCTACAACCGAACGTGGTAGAAACAACCAGGGAACGAGACGCATCAATCCATGAAGGAAAAAGTGAGCCGGGCGAATTTGTTCTTGTGCAAGGAATCGTCGATCTGGCCGTGATCCGGCAAAACGACATCTGGCTCCTCGATTACAAAACTGATGCCGTCTCGGAAGCATCGGTCTCGCACAAAGCCGAGACATACAAACCACAGCTTCGGCTATACGCATTGGCGCTCGAGCGGATTTACAAAAGGCCGGTCACGAACGCCTGGCTTCATTTCCTGACGATCGGCAGAACAATCGAGATTTCATAATAAAACCGGCGTTCATGGAGAGGGAAGCTTCACAAGTCGAATGCGAATCGGGACCCTGAACTGCCTGGACAGTTTTCTGTCGCACATACGACATGAACTTGTCCTTCCGGGAATCGTAGTTCACGGAGAGCCCCTCCACATCTTGGCCGCGAATCGAGACCGTGGCGCCGATTGGGAATCGGCTGTTTTGCGGATTGCCAATCCGCGACACGGCGGACTGCCAGTCCGCGCCAGTGTGCAGGGTTCCATAAAGTGTCGCCCCGCCGCGGTTTACGGAGGACTCATTGACAACGCCAGGCGCATCGCGTGATAGATGTAGTTCTGCTCCCTCGTTCCCCGAAATAAATGCGCTCCAGGTCCGCGCGCATAGATTGCGACATCCTCACCACCATGTGTTTCACTCATCGGCACCGCTGATTCCTGAACATAATCCTCCGATTCGGTCGCAACTTCAGAAAGATTCGGACGGGCGGGGCGAGACGTATTGAGGAATTTCATCGAACCACTGCTCAAACGCGTCAGATTCGTCCAAGAACCAACCCCTTGAACTGCTGTAAGTTTATCCTTGTCGATCATCATCCCGGGAAACCCTGGGCCATTCGCATAACTCAAGGTTGTGTAAGGCATTCCCAAAGCGTCCGTCGTCCATTTCTTCTCCGGTTTCCCATGTTTGTCGTTTCCAATCACTTTCCCGAGGATTGGATTGCCCCGGGTCGGGTAACCGGCAATCGTCATCGTGTGGCTATGATCGGCGGTCACGATCACGAGCGTCTCCGACCGCTGTTGCTCAGTTAATTCTTCGAACACGGTTCTGACGGCATTATCGAATTCGATTGTTTCTTCTAATGCCCTGTGGGCATTGGAAGAATGGTGCGCGTGATCAATCCTGCCGCCTTCGACCATAAGGAAGAAACCGCGATCGTTTTTCTGGACAATTTTCAGTGCGGCAACCGCCATTTCAGAAAGACTGGGTTCGTCATTGGGGTTCGAGTCTTTTAAGTCGGTGACATAAGTCATGTGATCCTCGGAAAACAACCCCAAGAGTCTCCCTTCGTTTGACGGATCCGATCCCAGAAGTTCTTTTCGTGAGGCCACATATTTTGCGTTCGGTTGTCTCAACCATTCGGCTATAAGATTGCGATCATCGATACGATCTCCAGCCGGCGACGCGGTCTCGTTCGAATCTTTCGCTTTCGGAAGAAATGCCGCCCGGCCTCCGCCCAATGCAACATCCACTCCATCCCCAAAAGGGAATTCGATCAGTTGCCTGGCGATGTCTTTCACGCCGGCTTTCATTGCGGCTTTGAGACTTTCATCTGATTTTTCCGTATAGGCGCCCGATTCCCAGTTCCGATCCGCGGAATGCGCGTAACAGCAGGCCGGAGTCGCGTGGGTTATCCTCGTGGTCGTCACAATGCCTGTGGCTCGGCCCTGCTTTTCAAACCACTCGAGAAGGGTTTCAACTGGACGGCTTGGTCCCCCATATTCCAGGGTTGAAGTATGATCCGCCAACACAATGTTCTCGTCGTAGCCCACGGTGTACGCTGTGGTTTTATGGCCTGTCATGATCGCCGTCATCGTGCTCGCCGAGTCCGCAGTCTGCTGGTTGAGCGCATAGGTCTTCGAAAGAGCGGTATGTTCGAATTGCTCAAAAAAAAGC
>JAQBVM010000355.1 GCA_027623095.1 Verrucomicrobiota bacterium | reverse complement strand
TGAGCGGTGGCGATATCGTCGGCACGAGCCACTTTCCCGAGTCGTGGCAGGGTGCTCTCATTCTTGGGGGCTACATTAATAATGCCGTCTGGGCTCTCAAAATTATCGAGGACGGCTCCGGATTCGGCCTGGAAGATCTGCCACCGATGATCCGGTCAACGGACCGGAGATTCCGGCCGGTCGATTCGAAGTTTGGTCCGGACGGCGCGCTTTACATTTGCGACTGGTACAATCCGATCATCGGGCATTACCAGGCTAGCTTTCGCCATCCGGACCGCGACAAAACTCACGGTCGCATTTGGCGAATCACGGCGAAGGGACGCCCGCTCACACCGAAGCCGCTGCTTGCAGATGCTCCGTTTACAAATCTGATTGAGAACATTACGTCTTCCGATCGTTGGACTCGCCGTTTCACAAAGCGCGTGCTTGCCGATCGCCCCGCATCCACTGTCATCGGAGCCTTGGGAACTTGGCTGTCTCAAACAAACGTATCGGAGCAAACGCTGGCAGACGTGGTTGGCGTCTATCAGAGTCACGATGTGGTCGTTCCGGAATTGGCGGCGCGTTTATGCACAGCGACCGATGCAGCGGTTCGCGCATACGGAGCCAGTGTTGTGGGAGCCTGGGCGGACCGGCTTCCGGATCCATTGGCGCTGCTCCGCCCACTGATTTCCGATGCAGACGCGCGCGTTCGCCTTCAAGCCGTGGTTGCATGCGCGTATGTGCGAAAATCCGAAGCGATGGAAACCCTCGCCCGCGCGTTCGAGCATCCAACCGACCGTTTCATCGATTACGCGCTGAAACAGGCTGTGTTTTCGTTGAAACCGTATTGGCTTCCCGTGTTCAAAGCGGGAAAGCTCGATTTGGAGAACAATCCATTGCGACTCGAATGGCTCGTGCGTGTGGATGGAACGGCGGACGTTCTCGAGGCGGTTCGGGAGTTAACGCGCTCGGCGGAGTTGAGTCAAGAGGCGCGCGATACGTTCTTCCGGATCCTGGCGGAAACCGGGGATTCGCGCGACATTGCCGCGATACTCAGTTCAGAGGACGAGTCGATGCAATCAAGGCTTTTGCCTCAAATCATCGAGGCGGCTCGCTCTCGATCCATCGAGCAAACGGAGGAACTCGTCTTGGCTTTGCGCCGTTTTGTTGAGAACAAGCCGAATCCGTTGCGTGCCGAAGCCCTCGTGTTAGCCGGCATCTGGGATTTGCAAGCTTTTCGTCCTGCGGCAACTGCGATAGCGATTGGGGACACTTTTGATGTCGCGAGCCGCAGGGCGGCGATCGAGTCGTTGCTGTTGCTGGGAGGCGATTCAAGCCAAACGGTGATCACCGGTCTCGCTTCAAGTGAAATCGAGGCTGTTAGCAGTGCCGCCATTGTCGCAGCTTGTCGTATGAATCCGCTCGCCGCGGCGCCACTGGCCGCAGAGGGGCTTTCGAGATTCACAGAAGAGGATTCGATCGTGGAAATCTTCACTGCATTTTTGGAACGTCAGGGTGGATCCGCGGCTCTCACCACGGCGCTCGCGACGAAGCGGCCGCCGAAAGCGATCGCTGAAATTGGCCTTCGCATCATGAATGCCGGAGGCCGCGAGTCGTCTGCCCTGAATGTGTTGCTCGTGGAGAACGCGGGAATGAAGCGTGAGGAAGGTCCGATGAAACCGAAAGAGGTTCAGGAGTTTCTGAATGAAGTGATTGAGCACGGGAATGCGGAGCGCGGCAAAGCAGTTTTTCAGCGACCCGAACTTGGCTGCATCGCTTGTCACACGGTCAACGGCCAAGGCGGAGTGATCGGTCCCGATTTGAGCGCCCTCGGCACCGCGCAACCGGTTGAGTTCATTCTGGGCGCGATTCTGGATCCGCAGAAGGAGATCAAGGAAGGGTACACGTCGATTGCCGTCGAAACCAAGGACGGCTCCGAGTATCAGGGCAACCCAGTCCGCGAAACCCCCGAACAGCTCGTCTTGCGGGACGCGCTCCGTAATCGAGACATTCGCGTCCGCAAGGACACGATTGTCGAGCGGCGTCAGATTGGTTCCGTCATGCCGACCGGTTTGGTTGATACGATCAATCGCTTCGAATTTCGAGATCTGGTCCGTTACTTATCCGAGCTGGGCAAACCGAAATAGGAGGAATATCACGGTTTCAATACTATCTCTCAAGCTCTCAAATCATCGAGAAACTCAGAGTCGGGCTCAACGCCTGTTACGAGCAGACTGTCACGCGCACGCGTGCAGGCAACATAAAGGAGGTGGCGCTCGGTGTCGTAAATCTCTTGCAGATCAGCGTCGTCACCCACTGTTTCGATACGCTCCTGCAACGGGATAACTTCGTCGTCGCACGCCATGACAACCACGGCGCGAAACTCGAGTCCTTTTGCGAGGTGCATCGTGCTGATCGACACTTGTTCGCTCATGGTTTCAACGTGCTCGTCAAGGACTTTGAAAAGCAATCCTGCCTCCTTGACGGCGGTTTCCGCTCGATCGAGCTGCGCTGCGGATCGGACGAAAACTCCCAGCTCGTGGGCCAGCATCCCGGTTTTGACCTGTTCCGCCAGCCAGGTGCCAACTGCACGGTTTTCTTCACTCTGTGTCTCCAAGACACGAATCACCGGTGGCGGTCCGTTAAAGACAGAAACCGTTCCGATTCGTTCTTCAGTATTTCCGTCCACGTCAGTGATTTCTGGACCAAGAAGTCGGTCCGCCTGTCTGCGGATCTGGTGCGAGGTCCGATAATTGACACGGAGATTTCGAGAGCGGCCGCGAATGTCCACGCCAAGAGACTTCCAAGAGAATGGTTGCTGAAATATTCGCTGACCGAGATCGCCAGCAAAGAATAAGGCGTTCGGTAGGTCCTTGCCCAAGGAGGCAAAGAATCGAAGCTGGGATACGCTGATGTCTTGCGATTCATCCACAACAGCGAAGTCAAAGGGCGGATGCTTACCTTTGTTGATCGCAGATTCCAGGCCGCCGAACATGCTGGCTTGCGTGGTGAGTTTTCGTTCCTTCAACTCGGCGCGGACTTTCTCGAAAATGGACCAAAGCACTGCTCGCTGTGCCTCGGGGAGCCGTGTCTTGCGACCGAGCCGGGCAACGTCACGGTAAGACTCCCATGTTTTTAATTGCCAGGAATCCACCACTTGCTCCCATTCGGTAACGAGGAAGTGAAGGCCGAACCTGTGGCCGCGGACCACCTTCGAAGCGTTATCGATCAGCTCCCGAACAATTTCACGACCCGCCAGGTTCACCTGCCCGAAATGAGATTTGTACAGGCGGAGACCAAGAGCATTGAGTGAATGCACGTCGATGCGCTCTGCAAGCCGCGGCTCGCTCCCGAGCAATCTTTTCAATTTCGTGTGAAGTGCGTTTGCAAGGATGTCAGAAAACGTCGTGAGTAACACTCGCGCATCCGGGTGAGTTCGTGCCAACTGCACCGCCCGATGCAGCGCCACGATCGTTTTGCCCGTACCGGCGGAACCCGAAACGCGGGCAGGTCCGGCATAATGGCGCTCCACCCACTGGCGCTGTTCGGGATGAAGAAAGATCGTCCATTTTTCCCACGGAAACTCCAGGGCGCGCTGAAGTTCCTCAACGTTCGTCATCACACGGAAGCGCCGCTGCGCATCCGGATGATCAAACGGATCAGAAACAGGTGTCGCGGGTAATGTGATCCGAGGTTTTCCTCCGGTCGCGAGTTCCAGGAGGGCTTCTGCCGCTTCAGCCGGAAGTCGATCGGCTAGAACCAGCAGACTGTCTTCATTGACCTGGCGCGCATCGTTCAACCATTCGACCGGAACTCCATATCCGAGCAGTTCTTCGTCCGATCTCTCGGCGAACAAGCACGGCTTCGGAGGAGCGGGCATTTCCGTCTGAACATAGACCGGGACAACGATCTCTTTAACAGTCTCCCGGATTTCGACCAACTGCGCGGCTCCCGTTTTCGGATGTGTCTCTAATTTTCGGCGCTCCGCCCATTCGTAGGCTTTGTCGTGGTGGTCCACGTAGCAGAGCATCAGACTGCTCTCGGTCTTGTGGACGATGAGCCGGATGTCGCTGCTCACCCGCACGGACCAGAAGCTCTTGTCCTTCGCTTTGTCGAGCTTGTGGAAGCTCATGCCCGGACTCACAGGATTCACCTGTAAGTCGAAGGCTGTGGTCTTCACCGCTTTCTGCTCGTCGCCGGTCAGGCGCGCGAGGCTGTCGGTGAATGTATCAGCGATTCGGAAGTCCATCGAACATTGTTGTTCTGGAGATTCTCGAGGACTAATCCTTCCAGTCGTTCCCAGGCATGATTCGGTGCATGAACTCGTCAAACAAGGGCACTGTAAAGGCTGTGTCCCCATGATTCGGGCTCCAGATCATTCCTTTTGAGATTAACTGATTCCGGGTTGGACCGAGCGCGGTGACCTCGCGACTCAGTTTTTCGGCAATGTCGCCTGAGCGGTGCGGGCCAGAACCGAGTTCTGCCATAGCTCGTAAATATCGTTTTTCCAACGGTGTCAGCCGGTCGAATCGAACGCGGAAGAAGCTTTCATCGAGCGCAGCTATCGCTGCGGTCGACGCCAAATTGACATCGGCCAAAGTTATGGGCGACTTTGAAGCTGTGTCCCAAGCGTGCTTGCCCCATTCCTGAAGAAAATAAGGATATCCGTGCGTTTTCTCGACGATGCGTTGCAAAGCGTCATCATCTACGTTCACACCTTCCGCTTGCGCAGGCTTGGCAATCGCCGTGCAAGCAGCCTGTGGTGTAAGTGCTCCGATCTCCGGAAAATCGAAGAGGCGTTCAGCGTAGGATTTGGCCCTCCCCATTCGCCCCCGCAACTGTGGCAGACCTGCGCCGACCAATACAACCGGCAGACGACGCTGGGCCGCACGATGGAGCGCCGTGATGAGCGCTGCAAGTTCTTCTACTTCCACGTATTGCAGTTCATCGACGAACATCGCCAAGGCCGTTTCCGCTTTCTGCGCAGCTGCGCCAGCAACTTCGAGCAATGCCTGTAAATCGTGTTCTAGGTCGCCATTGTCGGCCAAACCCTGCTCTGGCTCAAAGTCAAAGCCCACTTCAATATCCTCATACTTCAGCTTGAGCGCCTTGGCGAAGCCTGCCAACCCGCGGAGGGCACGCTGAGCAAGTTCTTTCGTTTGCTCATTGCGCGACAACCGTAACAAAACTTGGCGCAGTTGTGGCGCAAGAATGGCTGGCAGCGACCGACTCTCTGGTGCCTCAACTCGCAATGTATGGATTCCAACGGCTTCCGCATCTTCTCTCATACGGTCGAGCAATACCGTTTTGCCAACGCCTCGCAGACCGACCATCAAAATGCTCTTCGCCGGTCGGCCAAGCCGTGTTCGCTGCAATGCGATACGAATCGTTTCTCGGAGCTCATCGCGACCAGCCAACTCAGGTGGCGGCGTTCCAGCACCGGGAGCAAATGGATTTTTTACTGGGTCCATGAGCGAAATCTATATGATAATTATAGAATTTACAATAATTTTATAATCTTCCTAACATTGATCAATATCGTTGGCTCTTAGGTAGGGACCCATAGTCTCAAGCTCGAAACACCTTCATTACCTCGTCCCCCAGGTGGTTGATGACTTTCACGGCGATCCGGCCCTCCTTGGGCTTGTCGAAGGGGCGGGAGGTATCGCTGTGGAGGGTTTCCCAAGCTTCTTGGTTGATTTCGGCTTTGAGGGTGGTTTTCAGGGAGCTGTATGGGTCGTTGGCACCAAGGAAGTAGGCGTGGCGGACGAAGAAGCTTTCCTCGTTGTAGTCGGTGTCGATGAACCAGCAGGCGATGCCGTCGGCGCCGGAGCTGATGACCTCACCGGTCTGGGGTTTGAAAACGTCCACGCCGTTCACCTTCACGCGGAGGCGACCGTCTTTTTCGGTGATGAGGTCGATGTCCGGCTCGCCGAAGATGACGAAGAGGTTGCCCTTGCCGGTGTTCTTGAGGTCCTCGGCCATGTGGAGGTCGGCGTTCATGCGGGCCTTGAGGACGGGGATGCGGCCGAGCTTGCTGAAGTCGGTGGCGTGGGCCTCGTAGTTGAAGGCGCAGGCGATGAGCACGTCGAACCCGGAATCGCCGGCCTCGCGGGCGGCGGCGACGAGGTCGGCGCGCTGGACGGTGCCGAACTCGGAACCGATGAAGATGGCGGCGCGCTTTTCGGTCTCCCCTTCCAGGTAACTGCCCTCGGCGCAGACCATTTCTCCGGGCCAGAAGGCAAGGGAAGTGAAGGTGATGCGATCCTCCTTGTGCGCCTGTTGCACGCCGGCGGTTTTGAGGTTCTCCAGAACCATCTGGGGGAAGGTCTGCTTGGCGGCGTATTCGGCGGCGTCTTCCTTGACCATCAGGGGATCGATCAATTCATCGTCCTCATCCACGCCAAGCACGCGGTGGGGGCTGAGACTCTCCACGGTGAAGGGACCCGCCACGCGGACCTTCTTCTTGTCGTCGTAGGGCTTGTCGTAGAGGTATTCAAACTCGGCCTTGGCGGCGATAGATTTGTCGATATCCTGTTGCCGGGCGATGCGGGCCTGCCACCAGTCGGCGTGCAACTTCTTCGCCGCGTCCGGCCACTGGCCATCGGCCCCGCGCGGAATCTCCCACTCCTGCCAGGTCTTCTTGAGCGCGGCGTTCA
>JAQBVM010000354.1 GCA_027623095.1 Verrucomicrobiota bacterium | reverse complement strand
TAGTTTTAACTCGCTCCCTGGCCCAAAAATGGCCCCAATTCACCCACTCGAGTACACGAAGAGCCTAAACACGTAGCCGAAAATTTTATCCTCGTTGTCCATCATCGGCACAACGCTGATTCCGATTCGAAGCGTTGTCCGCGGATCGATGGCATACGTGAATTCGCGATCAAATGTGTCCTCCCAGCGGGAAATGGATCGAGTCAAATCTTCCATTGCCTCGGTCAACACTTTTGGCAGGACAGTGGAGTAGTCTTTTCCAAGAATCTCGATTCGCCTCAGGCCAAATATGAATTCTGTATTGCGGTTGCAAATCAGGATTCGCCGGTCCGCGGTCACTGCCAAAACTCCCAAAGGAACGCTTTCAACCGCTTCGTTCAAGGCCTGTCGATCCTGCTCTTTTTCGAAATAGTTCGCCAAGTTCGCCAGAGTCAGGGATGCGACCGACCTGAGTGTTTCGAGCAATCGTACAAATTCATGATTGTCATCATCGATTCGGGACGCTGTGCAAAATACAATAAGATGAAACGAAGGGTTCAGGGGAAGATCCATCGGCACCGCGACCAATGAACCGCCGGCGGGAGTTTCCATTGATGAGCCGTCGAGAGGAGTGACCTCAACGGTTTTGACCGATTGCGGATTCTCTATCCATTTGGTGGGATCTGCAAAAGACCCGGACTCGCTGCCGCCCGTTTGCCTTCTCCAAACTAGGGCTGGCGAAGCCGCGACGTGATCCCAGCGAAACACTTTGCATCCGAGAATCTCGGCTTCCGAACTTGCGGCATGGAGCAGGGTCGCATAGACATCGCCCGGACTTCGCGCTCCTAAAAGAGCCGCCACAGCCCTCGAAAGGACTGGTTGATTGGGCCGCGGATTATCATTCGGATTCTTGCTCACGATCTATGAGGAACTGCGCTGGGTCTTAAACGAGTTTTCCATGGGAGCTCTACTGTCGAACCAGTTCTAGGAATTCAGAGGCGTTGGACATGCCTGTCGAGATATCTCCCAGCAGGTCGTCCACGCGTTGTTCGGTGAGATTCATCTGGGTCCAAATTTGAGTGTCCAGCTCCGAGATAAAGGGATCTCCGCCGTTTCCGATGTTTAGGGCGCGGCACAGAATATCCGCTGTGTGTACGATCTGGATCAACTCGTTGTGTTGTCGCGCCATCGCCGGTTTGTGATGCATTCGAATGGCAAGCGACAGGTGTTCTGGAAATTTCCATTTCTCGGCGAGCCAGGTTCCAACGAGCGAATGGTCAAAACCCATTACTTCTTGCTCGGCTTTGTGCATGGTAATCCGATTCGTGTGGATCAAAGTGCTGACCTTCTGGAATTCCTCCGGAAAATACTGAACCAAAATCAGTTTGCCTTGGTCGTGCAGCAGTCCAGAGATGAAAGCTTCGTCGGTGTAGGGGGACCGAAGCGACCTGGCAAGAACCTCGGCGGCAGTCGCCGTCCCGATTGAATGCTCCCAAAAACCCAGGTAATCGAAATCCGTACTTTTGCAGTTTTCAAACGCCTTCAGAATGGAAGCGGCCAGCGCGATGTTCTTCACCTTGTTAAAACCTAGAATTACGATCGCGTGGGTGACACTGTTGACTTTCTGGGAAAGTCCATAGAAAGCGCTATTCACGAGCTTGAGCGTCGTGCTCGCCAGTGCCACATCTTGGGCGATCAACTGCCCGATATCCGCGGCGCTAACGTTTGGGTTTCGGATCATCTCATGAAGACGATGAACGACCGATGATAGCGTCGGGAGATCTTTCGCAGTGTGAACGACGTCTCTGTAGCTCTGAAAATCGGGTTCCATCCCGTTCTAAGTGGTGACGAGCATTGCCATGATTCCAATTAAGATCGCGCGCGCATGCAAAGTACGTCGCAAGTGTTGTTCATCGGATTTCCTGATACAATGCGCGGATTTGTGGCTTAGAACACCACAGAATCCAATTCAACGCATGCGTGAATAGTTCTCATGGAATCTTCCCCCTGTCACTCATTATTGAATTCGAGAGGAAGATGCCCGCTTGCGGCAAGTCAAAGCTTGCCCGATTGGAGCGTGTTGATACCGTGTCAACGATGATCGAGACATCATTTGACGTAAACACTAGAACTACCCTAAATCAATTGGGCGAGCGAGTCCTTGGTGGGGGCCAGATTCTCCGCGCGGAGGCTGAATGGATCTTCGAACTCACGGCTACCCCGGACGTCTATGACTTGATGGCATGGGCGAATCGCATTCGCGAGCGCTTCAAAGGCAACAAGATCCATCTTTGCTCAATCGTAAATGCAAAAGCGGGCGCTTGTTCGGAGAACTGCCGTTTTTGTGCGCAATCCTCTTTTTACCAGACAGGGTCACCACGCTATGGGTTTGTTGATCCAGAGCCGGTTCTTGAGGCTTCCGAGGAGGCTCAGCGAAACGGAGTGACTGCTCTTGGTTTGGTGGCGGCTTGGAAAGGACTTTCTGAAGGACCCATTCTCGACGAGGTGTGCGAAAGGATTCGTGAAGTTTCCGAAGGAGGAAAGGTGCGCGCGGACGCTTCACTGGGAATTATCAAGAACCAGTCGGTCGCGACCCGGCTTAAGGAAGCAGGGTTGCAGTGTTACGGTCATAACCTCGAGAGTTCGAAGCGTTTCTTCTCAAATCATTGCACCACACATTCTTATGAGGATCGTATCGAGACGATCCGGCTTTTGAAGAACGCCGGGATCAAGATCTGTTCCGGAGGAATCATTGGAATGGGAGAGACACGCGCAGATCGCTGCGACCTTGCTTTCTCGCTTCGTGAAGCTGGAGCCAGCGTGGTTCCGATCAATATACTGAATCCAATTCCTGGAACTCCTTTTGAGACGATGCCTCCGTTGCCGCCTATCGAAATCCTGCAGACGATTGCTTGTTTCCGGTTCATTCTGCCGCGCCAGGAAATCATGATCGCCGGGGGCAGAACTGCGAATCTGCGGGACATGCAAAGCATGGTATTCATGGCGGGCGCAAGCGCTTTGATGGTGGGGAATTATCTCACGACGATGAATCAATCCGTTGAGAAGGATTTGCAAATGTTGAAGGACCTCGGGTTGGATCCTAACTGGGAAGATCACGATTTTTCGGATTCGCAAAGTTGCGATCGATCGCGTTCGCAAGGCTGAACCTGGAATTGGACAGCCGTCACCAATAGCAGGCTAGGTGGAGCCAGAAAACCCATGCTACGAAGTCCGCTAGGCAGGAACAGGGGCGGGTATTGTGGGGAAACGATCGCCGTCCATGCGGTTCTTGATGAACTCGATAACGAGGCTTCCGAGCGAGGCTGGCTTTCAGAGCGATTCTTCGTTTCTGACCGATTGCGCTTATCCGCTTACCATCGAGCTTCGGAATTCCCTCGCAGGCGTCTCTATATCTCCGCCGGGATCCATGGGGATGAGCCGGCGGGACCGTTGGCTGCTCGCGTGTTGATCGAGGAGGATCAGTGGCCGGAGGATTTGGAAGTGTGGCTTTGTCCATGTCTCAACCCGGCTGGATTTGCTCTGAACACACGGGAGAATTCGGATCGAGTCGATTTGAACCGCGATTATAGGCAGTTTCAAACACCCGAGATTCGAGCGCACCGGGATTGGCTGAACCGTTGTCCCATCTTCGATCAAGCGTTGATTCTGCACGAGGATTGGGAGGCGAAAGGTTTTTATCTGTACGAACTCAATCCGGACAATCAACCATCTCGGGCTGAGAAGATTATTCAGCGAGTAGCGCAGGTATGCCCAATTGAATCGGGGAATGAAATCGATGGATGGCAGGCTGACGGAGGAATTATCCGGCCGCGGATCAATCCGGACGATCGCCCGCAGTGGCCGGAAGCTGTTTATCTTGTCGTGAACAAGAGCCGGCACGGATACACCCTCGAAGCGCCATCGGACTATCCTCTTCCCGTTCGCGTGAACGCACTTGTGACGGGTGTTCGGGCCGCAATAGAGGAAGAAGAATAGTAGGGCTTCACCGTCTGGCGCGAAAATTGTGGACCTGGAATCAGGAGGCACAGGAGGTTTTTAACGAGCTGTCGCCGCGCGGCTGGCAAAACCTGTATCATATTGCGGTCGCGGATGGTTCAAGATTACGCCAATAATTACTACCTCAAGGGCTAAGACTCCAGGCCGGCGTAGAGTCGTGCCAGCCTGCGCGCATGTTCGTCATAGGCGGCTTCGAAGATTTGAGCCGCCCGATCAGATCCAATCAGCGCTGCGGCAGTCAATACCTTCGGTGGTTTTCCCGCGGTCACCAAACGTTGAGCCACTTCGGCTTTGATGCTGTTGACGATTAGGCATCCGCCGATGGTTGAGCCTGGAGAAACGGGTGTTTCCAGGTTTTCAAGTTTTACCATCGCATCGCCGGCCGGCGCACCCGTATCAATTACGATATCGGCAAAATCCTGAAGTTTCCTTCCATCCGGACGACGGCTTTTGGATGCTTCCGAGTGTTTTAGGCTGACGATTGCAACCACCCGGACGCCGCGTTCTTTGAAAAGCATTCCCATTTCAATTGGAACCAGGTTGCATCCGCTGGAGGAAGCCACCAGCGCGGAGTCGTCCGTGGAAAGATCGTAGTTTCTCAGGATTCGCTCCGCCAGACCGCTCACGTTTTCCAGGAACATTGCCTGCCGCTGGCCGTTCGCTCCCACGACGAGATTATGAAAGCTTAACGAAAGTTCGACGATCGGATTGAACCCCGGAAACGATCCGTATCGGGGCCACATTTCTTCAACGAGAATTCGGCTATGCCCTGATCCAAATAAATGGACCATGCGTTCTTTCAAAATCGATTCGGCGAACCAATCCGCGGCTTGGTGAATCGCCGGCGATTGTTTTTCCACTGCGTCAATCAGTTCGCGGCAGCGGTTCAGGTAATCGAGACTTGGATTCACAAGGGCGGACCGTAACGAGAAACCCATGGCGCGGAAAGGAAGATTCGCAGTTGGCATGCGTTGGGGTTGCCTTTAGGATGCGCGGCGGAGTTGCGTCTGAACGGCGTAAACTTAGGTTTGGTGGAATACTCAGTTGGGCGAGTTTGTGATTCGCCGGATTCAGGAGATTAGAACCGTGTGAAAACAAGAACAATTCGACGAATTCTGATCGTGGCGGTGTTCTGCATGCTGCCGTTCGCGGGTATTGCCCAACCGTATGGTGTGCCGGATGCGGGCGAGCCTGGAGACGCGATGATCCAGGCGTTTCTGGGTCGCGAGGCGGCTGGAATCGATGGGAAGTTCCAGAATGGAATTAAGTCGGAGTTCTGAACCGCCCATGAAACCGCGCGTGGCAATTCTGTTTACCGGCGGCACGATTTCAATGCGCGTCGATGCCGATACAGGCGGTCCTATTCCCGCGCTGTCAGGCGAGGAAATCATCGCGCGCGTGGAGGGCGTGAACGAGATTGCCGAAATCGAAATTGTCAATTTCTCGCTGCTGCCGGGACCCCATATGACTCCGGCGAAAATGCTGGAGCTGGCGACAGCGGTGGAGGCACGGATGTTGGATGAGTCGATTTCCGGGGTTGTTGTCACACACGGAACGGACACGTTGGAGGAGACAGCTTACTTGCACGATCTGGTTCTTGATTGCGATCGGCCGGTCGTTTTTGTCGGGGCGATGCGAAACAGTTCCGAGCTCAGTTGGGATGGTCCGGCAAATCTTCGATCGGCGGTTCGTGTGGCTGCCGATCCGATTGCCCGTGGGCTGGGTGTTTTGGTCGTCATGAACGAGCGGATCATCGCAGCCGCCGAAGCGATCAAGACGCACACGGAAGCGCCGGAAACTTTTCAGAGCCGGGACTTCGGTCCGTTGGGAATTGTGGATAAAGATCGGGTAATCGTTCGGCGCGGAACGAGACGAGAAAAGCGCATCCCTCTCAAGAAGCAGCAACTCGATCGCGCCCCGTTGGAACGGTTGCGCAAGGCGGGATGTTTCCCGACAAACATCCCGGTGAAACTCGAGGAGCGTGTTGATATTATCCAATTGGCGGCGGGTTCAGACGGACGATTTATCGAGTTCGCGGTCGATAGTGGATCGCGCGGTTTGGTGATTCAGGGATTAGGTCGGGGCAATGTTCCAGTCAGCGCGCTTCCGGCGATCAAACGGGCAATTCAGGCCGATATTCCGGTGGTGATTACATCGCGTTGTCCACGAGGGCGTGTTCTTGACACCTACGCATACGAGGGCGCCGGGAAGCAGCTCAAACGAATGGGCGCTATTCTTGGTGGAATGTGTCCGAGCCACAAAGTGAGAATCAAACTGATGGTCCTTCTCGGCTCCGGATTCTCGCTGGATGAGATTCGAAAAGCGTTCGCCGAATCAGACTGAGCCTAGCCACGGGCGCATCGAAGGAGGACAGCAATTGCGCAACATTACCGCAGCTTCCTCTTCATCGGATTGAGGAAAGGAGCGCGGTGGCTGGTGATCCCAGGAGAGCTACCAAGGATGAACGGTGCAACTGGTAAGATTCGAGTTTCGCCCCGCGCGCGGTCCGGTGGGGCGACACTCCGTGGAGCCCTGATCACCCTTGAGGCGAATATCCCGAACGAGTAGGCACTATGGAAAAACGAAGACATCCAAGCAATCCGGCGTTTCCACAGCTCCGATTTGCAGGACACCCGTCCCACAAGGAGAAGTCA
>JAQBVM010000353.1 GCA_027623095.1 Verrucomicrobiota bacterium | reverse complement strand
TCCCTGTAAACATTGATCTCAATCCTGTTTTTACCCCTCAATCCCTGTGGAAGATCCGCTGGATGGCACCGGAAAGCCATCGGAATCCGGAAAGATCGTTTTGCTCTCGCTCGGCATGTCAAATACGACGCAGGAGTTCTCACGGTTCAAACAGCTTGCTGATCATGATCCTGAGAAATCAGCGTCGCTAGTCATCGTGGATGGCGCTCAAGGCGGACAGGACGCGGTGAAAACATCGAACCCGTCCGCGCCATTCTGGAGCAAGATCGACGATCGGCTCGGAGAAGCGGATGTGACACGGCTGCAGGTTCAAGTTGTTTGGATCAAGCAAGCGATCGCCGGTCCACGAGCTGGATTTTCCGTGGAAACAAAACGGCTTCAGGATTTGCTGGCGGAGATTGTGAGAATTGCGAAGACACGTTACCCAAATCTGCGTGTGGCGTATCTTTCGAGCCGCATATACGCGGGTTTTGCCACGAGTCGATTGAATCCTGAACCCTACGCTTACGAAAGCGCCTTTTCGGTCAGAGGCTTGATCTTGGAACAAGCCGGTGGAAACGATGACCTCAACTTCATTCCTGAACATGGCGACGTAAGAGCTCCGGTTCTGCTTTGGGGACCGTATCTGTGGGGGGACGGCATGACGCCGCGCAAGTCGGATGGCCTCATTTGGAGGCGTGAGGATCTTGCTTCCGACGGCACCCACCCAAGCAATTCCGGACGGCAGAAAGTCGCTGAAATGCTCCTTCAATTCTTCAAAACGGATCCAACGACAAAGGCGTGGTTTCTAAAATCCGAAATATAAAAGAGACCTGCCGAATTGCGTTGTCGCTGGCGCGCTCTCAACTCCCGAGCCGCATCGGAATGATCGATGAAACCACAAGGACTTCGACTAGTCCAACTACCCCGATCAATCCCAGCACGAGCGTCCAACTCTTCAGAGTCTCTTTTTCTGTGAACCCACTCAATTTGCAGACGACCCAGAAACCGCTGTCGTTCATCCAGGAAATCACTGTCGAACCGAATCCGATCGCGATGTAGATGTACATCGGGTGGTAGGGCAATCCCGTTCCGTCTCCAATCACAGCGGCCATCATTCCGGAAGTTGTAATCATGGCTACGGTTCCGGAACCTTGAGCGATCTTCATCACGGAAGCCACCAGCCACGCCAAAAGGATATAGCTGATTCCGATCTTTGATGAGAGCGCGTTGATGGATTCGCCAACGCCCGCGTGTTTGATCATCGTCCCGAAAGCGCCCCCGGCGGCGGTGATCAGAATGATGATACCCGCGGTTGAAAGGGGCGGTCCCATTACTTCGCCCAGTTGTTCCAGTGTCATTTTCTTCTGCTTCGCGAGCAGCCAAAGAGCGATGACGGTTCCCAGAAACATCGCCAAGTACTTGTTGCCGAGAAACTCGACCCATCGGTAAGCGCCGCCCAGCGTTTCTTCACCACCGAATGCGCCGAGAAACGAGGCCGTGGCAATCAGAACCACCGGGAGAGCAACCGGCAAGATCGAAAGGAAGAACGAAGGCAATTCGTCCTCGGGCTTCGAGGCGATTTCCTGAAGATCGTTCATAGAGATCCCAGGGCTCTCTCGGACGGGTAGGTTCATTTGAATGTCCAATTTTCGCGCGAGCCACACCGCCGCAATTGCAGGAGGAATTCCAAAGAGAATGCCAACGACGATGGCCGAGCCCAGATTCAAACCGAGCGCCTCCACCATGAAAAGAGGCCCCGGAGTGGGCGGCACCAAATGGTGTGTGACAGCGGCCCCGCCGCAGATCGACATGACGAACAGCAAATAGTTCTTCCCGAGCCGCAACGCCAAGGCCATCGCAAGCGGCACCATTAAGAAGAAGACCGTGTCGAAGAAGACGGGGATTCCGAGGATGAACCCTGAGATCATGAGTGCCCAGGCCGCCCGATGTTCCCCCAACAAGCGCATGATTTGACGGACGATTTTATCGGCTGCGCCGCTTTCCATCAGGCAGATTCCAATGATCGACGCCAGCGCGATGACCCACGCGATTTTGCCCGCTGTCGAGCCAAACTCTTGCATGGGCAGGTCCAAAGCATTGATCAGCGAACTCTTACCAGGATCCCCGGGAAGGTTTCCCGACAGAAAACCGACGAGTGCGGCGGCCAGCATCAGCGCGATGAACGCGTGAATACGAAACACAGCGATCGTCAACACAACAAAGACCATTCCGATGGCCAGAATTCCGAAAGGCCAATACGACACACTGCCTGAACCGGATACTTGCGCGAATAATTCCATACGATTGGGACTGGTTGAAGGTGAGTATAGGCAGAGGATTTCAAATCCGTCCACTAAAGCGAGGGATCTTTTTCCCCGGTAACCACTTCCCGGACCGCCGCGTCTAGGTATTCGCCGCTAGAAAGGGAATGGAATCTTTTCACGGCGAATCAGCAAGTCGGTAACGTCAATAATCAAACATATGAATAGCAATACAATCTTCAGAATTGCGGTCGTGGCATTGGTCGCAGCCTTCTTCCTTGCGAGTAGCCCGTTAACCTCCGCCCAAGATCGAGGAGGGCAGGGGCGTCGCGGTGGTGGTGGCGCAGTTTTTCAAGAAATGAGCGAAGAACAGCGGGAAGCCTTCCAACAGCTTGGCGAGGATACTCGAGACATTGCGACGCAACGAAGCGAAGCGCAGCAAGCCTTAAATGCGGCAATATTCGCCGACAAGATGGATGAAGCCGATATCAAGGCAAAAGCGGCGGCCGTGGCGAAGATCGACTTGGAATACTCGGTCGCCCGGGCAAAGGCGTTTGCGAAAGTCAAAAGCAAGTTTACGAGCGAACAGATTGAGGCTTTCAAAAACATGGGTGGGTTCGGCGGCGGCCGAGGATTTGGTGGCAGAGGGGGTGCCGGCGGCGGACGGGGCCAACGCGGCGCCCAGTAGTTCGAGCAAGCGCTTTTTTTAAATCGGCCATAAAGTTTCTCTGCATCGCCACCACGCCAGCATGTGGTGGCTGATTTCGTTTTTGGAGTGCGATCTTTCGGCAAGATTCTCTTTGAAATCCGTTGCGATTCCCTCCAACATCCGCGTTCACTTTTGGACTTAGCGAAGTCCGATACGAGCGGATTTGAATGAAACGAACGCATCATTGCAGCGAATTGCGCCTGGATCACGCCGGGCAAACGGTAACTTTGTCCGGATGGGTCCATTCCCGCCGCGATCTGGGAGGGCTAATCTTTATCGATGTCCGTGATCGCGAAGGGCGCACGCAAACCGTGTTTGATCCCTCGGATTTATCACCGGAAACGTTCGAACGCGCCTCTTCTCTCCGCAGCGAAGCGGTAGTCTCGGTGACCGGAAAGGTGCGGCAACGCCCGGAAGGGACGAATAATCCGAAAATTGCTACGGGAGGCATCGAAGTCATGGCTTCCGACCTGGTGGTTTTGAATCAAGCCGAGGTTCTGCCATTCCCGGTGGACGATCCCGAAGTAGCTGCGAAAGTAAATGAAGAGTTGCGTCTGCAACACCGGTATCTCGATTTGCGCCGGCCGGAAATGGTCCACAACCTTCGACTTCGGAGCAAGGTGGCGACCGCAACGCGTGTCTATTTCGACGGACAGGGATTTCTCGAAGTGGAAACCCCCATTCTCTTCAAATCCACACCCGAGGGCGCCCGGGAGTTTCTTGTTCCGAGCCGCGTTCATCCCGGTCAGTTCTATGCGCTTCCGCAGTCACCACAGCAGTTCAAACAGATTCTCATGGTGGCCGGCGTCGAGCGCTATTTTCAATTGGCGAAATGTTTCCGGGACGAAGATCTTCGCGCGGATCGGCAGCCCGAGTTCACCCAGATCGATGTCGAGATGTCTTTCATCGAGCGGGAGGATATCTACAGTCTGATCGAAGGACTGCTGAAACTTGTGTGGAAGGTTGCGCTGGATCTCGATATTCCAACTCCATTCAGGCGTTTGACATTTGCAGAGGCGATGAACCGATTCGGGATCGACAAACCGGACATGCGGCTTGGAATGGAGTTGGTGGATTTCACCGAAGAATTCCGATCGAGCAAGTTTAAAGTCTTCAGCGGCGCAATTGCGAACCACGGAGTTGTCAAAGCGCTCAACGCGAAAGGATTGGCCGATGCGACACAAGGGCAAATCGAGGCGATGACCGAGTGCGCCAAGAGTTTTGGCGCAAAAGGTCTGGCTTTCATCAAGGTGGAGGGTGGTGAGTGGAAATCGCCCATCGTCAAATTCTTCAGTGAAGAGGAGAAGGCGGCACTGACTCAAAAGCTTCAAATCGAAGAGGGCGATTTGATCTTGTTCGCGGCCGACCAATGGCTGGCCGCTTGCGAGATCCTCGGCAGGATTCGTCTCTACTGCGCGGATGTCTTGAAGTCCCAGGGAAAATTGGTGGTTGCCGCCGATCGATTTGAATTTCTCTGGGTCGTCGATTTTCCGTTGCTCAGCTTCGACAAAGAACAGAACCGTTGGTATTCGAGCCACCATCCGTTTACCTCGCCTGTTGCGGAGGATATACCACTGCTGACGTCCGAACCCAAAAAAGTGCGCGGCCAGCACTATGACGTCGTGGTCAATGGGGTCGAGTTGGGCGGAGGTTCGATCCGTATTCATCAGCCGGAAGTTCAGAAGAAAATCTTCGAAGAAGTTTTGCAAATTCCTCCGGATCTCGTTCAGGCGCGGTTTGGTTATATGCTCGAAGCGTTTCGGTACGGCTGCCCGCCGCACGGCGGGATTGCCCTGGGTTTCGATCGATTAATTGCTATTCTTTGCGGCACGCCCAGCATTCGCGATGTCATTGCATTCCCAAAAACCGCCAAGGGCGCCGATCTGATGACCCACTCGCCGGCGGCTGTCGAAGCTAAACAGCTCCGCGATTTGCATATCGAGTTGAGGGTTCCCAAAAAGGAATTGCCGGCGAACGGAAGGACGGGGTGAGTTGTAAGTCAACGATGCAACGAACGCTTGTCAAGAATGCGCTGAGAAGTGACTCCGACTGCGAATCGATCTTGATTCAGGGATGGATTCGCACGCGGCGGGATTCAAAGGATTTTTCATTCCTTGCTATTAACGACGGATCCTGCCTCAAGAACTTGCAGGTGATCGTCGATGCGACTCTGCCCGATTACACGAAGATCGATCAACTGACTACCGGCGCTTCGGTGTCGATCGAAGGCAAGCTCATTGCTTCACAAGGTAAAGAGCAGAAATGGGAACTTGCGGCCCGGAAGATAGACATCCTGGGGATTGCCGATCACACGTATCCGCTTCAAAAAAAGGGGCACACCTCGGAGTACCTTCGTGAGATCGCTCATTTGCGTCCGCGCTCGAATCTCTTTGGGTGTCTCTTCCGCGTGAGAAGCCGGCTGGCTTACGCGATTCATACGTTTTTCCAAGAGCGCGATTTCGTCTATATTCACACGCCGATCATCACGTCCAGCGATTGCGAGGGCGCCGGAGAGCTGTTTCGTGTCACGACGCTCGATCCCTCGAAACCGGAAGCTTCAAAAGACGGGATCGATTTCAGCAAAGATTTCTTTGGGAAACCCACCTACTTGACAGTCAGTGGGCAACTCGAAGCGGAGATCTTTGCCTGTGCTCTGTCGAATGTGTACACATTCGGTCCGACTTTCCGCGCCGAGAATTCGAACACGTCGCGCCATGCGAGCGAGTTTTGGATGATCGAACCCGAGATGGCGTTTTGCGATCTCAATGGCGACATGGATTTGGCCGAGGAATTCGTGAAGTACTTGATTCGAGATTTCCTGAATCATTGCCAGGAGGATCTGGAGTTGTTCGCTAAGTTCGTGGATAAAGAGCTTCTCAAACGGCTTGAGTTTGTCGTGGATCGGGAATTCAAACGAATCCCTTATGCGGAGGCAATCGACATTTTGCGCGAATCGGGCAAGACATTCGAGTATCCAGTCCAGCATGGCGCCAACCTTCAATCCGAGCACGAAAGATTCCTGACCGAGGAGCACTTTAAATGCCCGGTCACCGTGTTCGATTATCCGAGGGAGATCAAACCGTTCTATATGCGCGCGAACGACGATGGCACAACAGCCGCGGCCATGGACGTGTTGGTGCCCAGAATCGGAGAAATCGTTGGTGGAAGCCAGCGCGAAGAACGATTGGATGTGCTTGCGAACAACATGAAGGAACACAACCTCAACCTCGACACCTACTGGTGGTATCTGGATCTCCGGCGATACGGGTCGGTGCCGCACAGCGGATTTGGCCTGGGGTTCGAAAGAATGCTGATGTTCATCACAGGAGTGGCGAATATTCGAGACATCATCCCATTTCCAAGAACACCTGGGCACGCGGAGTTTTGATGGGTTCGATTCCGGTCGCCGCCAATCAGGCCTGCGGCCCGGTAGGAGTCACCGCGTCATTTGTGACGTCAGTGTAGTCTCGCGTATCTTAATAGTCTCACAAAAACTGAGACTCGGAGAAATCAAACACGGTTTGGGATTGCGCCTACGCAAACAGAGCTGCTTCGCGGGTGAGATTCATGGCTGACAGCAGTTGTTTGTGAGGCGTGCGTTCATTCACTCCTTGCCTATCCGGTTGGTTGACAATTTCGAATAACGGAGCGCGGCTTATAGCAGACCGTGTCGCAGACCAGCCGCAGCGCATGATTCGTGTTGCTTCTGTGAGCGTGTGTAAGGCGAAAATTGCGAAAATTTCGGTGGCCGCGCGGCCAAAAT
>JAQBVM010000352.1 GCA_027623095.1 Verrucomicrobiota bacterium | reverse complement strand
GCACTCGGCCATAACAGCAAGGCCGTGCATCGGGCTTACGCGCGCAAGGCCAAGGTGCGGCTGCCGTCACTGGAGAGTTACGAAAAGCAGGCGGCGGAAGGTCAAATCATCCAGTTGCCGCCGCTTTCGCCGGAGCGTGACCGGGCTGCCCGTTTGGGGCAGACGGTCGGCTGAACGGCGCGCTGCCCCGCGTGCCACGTCCACGAATCCGTTTACGGCCGTTTCGCACGCGCCAGTAGTCGCAGATTGCGTCACAGGCGCGGGCGAGCCATTTCTCGTCGCGGCGAAGCTGCTCCAGCATTTCCGTGGCGAAGAATTTTGTGCCGTTGCGCGGCGGATGGCCGAGCGGCTTCAAAAGGCTGGCCGCAGCAAGAATCGGAATCTCGTGTGGCTCAAAGCCGAGAAACCAAGCTGTTTGGGTTGCGTCGAGCCGCGCGGGAACAACCTTCCAACTCAAGAATTCTGTTTGTTGATCTGTCGCATTCATACACGAATGGACGCACGGCGCTTGGGCCGGGTCGCATGGGTTTGGGTTTGTTTCTCGGAATTCTTCTGCTCGTTCGCGTCAGGCGCATCCGCATCAACCTGGCTTGGGGCTTGGTTCTTGGTGAGGTCGAGTTTTTCCTCGATCTCACTCTGGCGGCGGGTCAACTGCTGGTAACGCTCCTCGCGCTCGAAGTGCGCGCCAACCTTGGTTTCCAATTCTTTCGCGCGCTTGGTGGCGTCGGCAATGTCGTAATCAAGTTTGGACGCGCGTTCCTCAAAACTCTGGACGTTCGCTTCGAGCGAACGAATCGTGCCAAGCGCCGTGTCCGTCACTCTCGCAGCGTAACTGTTCTTCCCGCGGACAATCATTTCCACGGTGTTGTTGTAGCTCGGACGCAGGAACAAATCGAAGCCAGCAAATCGGCCAACCCGCACGTCGTCGCCGAATCGGTTTTTGATCTTCTCGGCGCGACGAACAATCAATTCCCCGGCAATCCCACGGTTGTCGAGAACCTGGCCGTCAAGTTCGATGCTGAACTTGTCACCTGAAGTGTCCTGTCGCGCGACGATGTCCTGGCGCAAGTTTGTGAGTCGTCCTGTGAACGCCTCGGCATCCTCGTGTGAGCGGCGGAGATTGGAGCGGATGCGGTATTGTTCCTCGGCATGGGCGGAACGCAGCCGCGTGAGGCGGATCAACTCCGCGTCCACCTGGGCTTTTTCAATCACCAGCGGATTGCCCGACGCGATGGCCTTCACCTCGGCGTAGGTCAGTGCGGCCGAGTCCAAATCCTCAAGGCGACGGATTGTCATGTCGCCGCTCATCACTTGGGCGATGAACTTCGCCTTCGTCTCCAACGTCTGCCACATGTAGGCGTCAAAGCTCCCCTCCGTGACGTAGCGAAAAATCTGGATGACGGAATTCTTGTTTCCCTGCCGCAGAATTCGCCCCTCGCGTTGTTCCACGTCCGCCGGTCGCCACGGCGCATCGAGATGGTGCAAGGCAATCAATCGTTCCTGCACGTTCGTGCCTGAACCCATCTTCTGCGTGCTGCCGAAAAGCACACGGACTTTGCCAGAACGCACGTCACGAAACAGCGTCAGCTTGGAAGCATCCGAATCGTAATCTTGAATGAAGGCGATTTCGTTGCTCGGAATGCCAAGCCGTTCCAACTTTTGCGCCGCGTCGTTATAGACCGAGAAGCCCCGGTCTTTCGGCGTGGAGAGATCGCAGAACACAAGCTGGGCGGAACGCTCTGGTTTGCTCTCCTGCCAGATCTCAAAAATCTTTTCGACCGCCAGATTCACTTTGCCCTGCGGTTCGTCCGGCGCGGCTGGCTTCATCAACCGGAGATCCAAAGCCGCCTTCCGCCCTTCGGACGTGATTTTCAGCATATTGTCTTCGCTGGGGTCAACGCGGCCTGTCCTCAATCTTTCGGCGCGGGCGGCGAGCGACTGGACGAATGCCTTGAGTTCCTCCGTGGCCGGCGCGTTACGGATGGTCGGCTTTTCGCCGTCCAGCTTTGGGCGCGGCAAGTTGAGCATCGCGGCGGTTTGCACGTCGGCGGACTGGCGGAACATCTGCATCAGCTCCGGCACGTTGATGAACCGCGCGAAGCGCGTGTTGAGCCGATAGCCCGCGCCGTCCGGCGAAAGTTCCATCGCCGTCACCGGCTCGCCGAACGTGGCCGCCCACGAATCGAAGTGATGCAGATTATGTTTCTTCAACGCGTCGTGCTGGAGATACCTCTGCATCGTGAACATTTCGGCCATGCTGTTCGCTATGGGCGTCCCGGTGGCGAACACCACGCCGCCCCCACCGTTCAACGACTGAACGTGACGCACTTTCAAATACATATCGAAGGCCCGCTCGCTCGCCGTCTGCGGCAATCCCGCGATGCGTGTCATCTTGGAAACGTAAAACAGGTTTTTGAAGTAGTGCGCCTCGTCCACTAGCAGCCGGTCCACGCCGAGTTCTTCAAACGTCAGCGTGTTGTCCTTTTTGTGTTCGGCAGCCAGCGTTTGCAGTTTGGCTTCCAGCCGCTTTTTCGCCTTCTCCAGTTCCTTCACCAACCGGCGATTGGAACTGTCCGCGTATTCCCGCCGAATCATTTCCAATTCATGAAGCTGTTCCTTGAAAAACCGTTCCTGGGTTTCGCGTGAAAGCGGGATGCGCTCAAAACCGGAATGCGTGACAATGACGGCATCCCAATTGCCGGTGGCGATGCGGCTGAATAGTTTCTTGCGGTTCTGCGACTCGAAATCCTCCTTACCTGCGGCCAAGATGTTCGCGCCGGGATACAACGTCAGCAATTCCGTTGAAAACTGGCCGAGCATGTGATTGGGGACGACGAACATCGGCTTGCCGGAAAGACCAAGCCGCCGCGATTCCATCGCAGCGGCAACCATCGTGTAGGTCTTGCCCGCGCCGACGACGTGGGCGAGCAGCGTGTTCGGCGTTTGCAAAATCCGCCAGACACCGGCCTTTTGGTGCGAGTGAAGTTGAATCGCCCCGCTCGCACCGGGCAAGGTCAGGTGATCGCCGTTAAACGTGCGAACGCGCGTGTGATTGAACGTGTCGTTGTAGAGGCGGCAAAGCCGTTCTCGTCGCGAATCGTCCGACCAAACCCATTCCTTGAACCGTTCTTTGATACGCTCCTGTTTCTCTCTCGCGGCCTCCGTTGATTGAGCGTTCACGACGGGTTTTTTATCCACCGTGTCATAAACCGTGGGTGTTTTGAGATTGAGCGCGTCCTCGATGAGTTCGAGCGCGGTGTAACGGTCAGTTCCCCAATCCGTCGTGTTCGCGGTCGCGCCTTTCGCCTCCCAATTCGCGCTGATATGCCACGCGCCGAGCGCGTGGATGTGGCCGATTTCCACACCGGACGGAATGTTGAGCAATCCATTCGTGAAGTCCTGCACGTCGCCTGGCGGCAGCCAAGACGCGCCAAGACGAACGTCAATTTCCGTGGCCGCGAGGTCTGCTGGCTGCACGGATTTCAACGCCTCGACATTCTCCGCATATCGCGGATCGGTCACGGCTGCTGCATCCGCGACCGCCAGCTTTTCACGCACATTGCCGGACAGGTATTGGTCGTCGGTCTCCCATTGGTTCGATTGAGGATTCAGAAAAATGACGCCCTTCAAGTCCGGCAAAAACTCCGCCACTGGTTTGTTGAGCAGGTCGGCCATGTGGTCGAGGTCAACGCAACCGTGCTCGTTCAACGTGACGAGCAACGCCTCCTTCGGTGTGGCGACCGACTCGACCGGCTGCCGGTGGTGAATCGTGCGCTCGTTGAAAATCGTGGCCTTCGTCGCCCGCTTCGTCTCGTCGTTGTAATTCTCCAGCGAAAGGAGCAATGGCAAATCGGGATCGCCGTCAAAGGCGCGCTGGTTGGCGCGAAGATTCACCGGGCCGAAGCGCCCGACGAAACGGTCGTAAGCCTGGTTGAGTCGTTGCCGCGTTTCGACAACGTGTTCCTCGGCGCTGCCGTCCATCTGCGACCGCAGACAATCGCGGACGGCATCGCGCACCGGAATCAAATGACGGATGCGCGAGCGCATCTCGCTGGGCATGTCGGTGAGCGGACGCAAAACATTTTCCTCACGGATGCAGACCATGCCATCGTGGAGGCAGAAGGCGTTCGGCTTTACAAAATCGGGCGCGGGAATGGATTCTTCGAGTGTCGGCTCGGCGATTTTATGTGCCTGTGCCTCGTAGGTGCCCTGCGGTAATTTCTCAATGGCCTGTGCGAGTGCATCCGCCAGTTTGCGACCATCTGGTTCAAGCGTCGGATCGTTGCCGCCATACATCCCACCCGCGAGGCGCATTTTGCCCAGCATCATTTCCGGTCGGGCGGCAAAGTATTCGTTGAGCGTAAAGGCTTCGCCGAGGTCGTTAGTGTAAGCCGTTGTTTCCTTCCAAGCCGTGCCTGTTGGCACTTCGCCAGGCCGGAGCTTGCGGAGCATAATCATGTCGGTCGTGACTTCTGTGCCGGCGTTTTTCTTGAAAGCGTCATTGGGCAGACGAATCGCGCCGAGCAACTCCGTGCGCGTGGAAAGCATTTCACGCAACGTCGAGTCCAACTTGTCCATTGTTCCGCGTGAAGTGATGAACATGAGCAAGCCGCCCGGACGCACTTTCTCCAACGCGGCGGCGAAGAAATAATCGTGGATTTGGAATTTGTAATTATTGAAGCGCGGATCGTGAACGGTGTAATCGCCAAACGGGACGTTGGAAATGGCGAGGTCGTAAAAGCCGTCCGCGAGTTTCGTCTGTTCAAACGGTTGGGGGCGAACATCCGTGTCGGGATAAAGCGCCTTGGCGATGCGAGCGGTCAACGGATCAATCTCGATGCCGGTGACAGTCGAGCGGCGGAGCATGTCTTCGGGCATGAGGCCGACGAAGTGGCCGATACCGAACGCGGGTTCAAGCACGCGACCGCCTTTGAAACCGAACCGCTCGGCGGCGCGATACATCGCGCCGATGACGGTCGGCGCGGTGTAATGAGCGTTAAGGGTGGTGGCGCGGGCGGAACGGTGTTCCTCATCGGACAGGATTTCAGAAAGCTGGACTTGCTCCTTACGCCATTCCGTGCTGTCCACGTCGAACACCTGGGGCATCGCGCCCCAACCGACATATTTCACGAGCGCGGCTTTTTCTTTTTCCGTCGCCGGACGCTCCTCGGCATCAAGCATCCGCAGCGTTTAAATGGCTTTGAGATTCTGCTGAAACTTTTGCTTCGGTCCGCCTTCACCGAGCCGGTCGGCTTCGGTGAGGCGGTAGTTGTTGAGATTCTTCGGCGGTTCTTCCTGATGACGCTTGGCTATTCTTCGGGCGGGAGCAGGACGTATTTTTCCCTCACCATTTCCCAAGCCTGCGTCTGGGCTTGCTGCGCCGTTGATCCCCGCTGCATCAAATCCGTTCGCAGCGTGACCATTTCGTCCTTCGTCTTTTCCTCCGCTTCCAGAAGCATCTGGTGCAGGCGTCCCGTTTGTTCCAGTTCGCGCACCATCTTCGGGCGGTGTTCGCGCCAGTGTTTCTCGGCCATCCGGCCGTATTGTGTCAACGGTGTCATGTGTCGGCCTTTGTGTTGAGAAAAGGTCAAGCTGCGCGTCAGAACTCGGAATGTTTCGCCGTGCGGCCATGAGACTTTCCTATTTTTTGGCGGGATGAGCAAGTCGCGCCCTCTTTCGAGGACGACGATTTGCACTGGGTCGCCGGGTTACGGTCTTCATATCCAAACCCACCATCCTGCCGTTCAAGCGGCGTTTGTCCGGGAACATACAGCCTTCTTTCACACCAAATATTTCGGCGAGAAACTCAATCTGCTTGTCGGTCACGATGCAGCGTTGAGTTTCGATGTTGGCGAGGATGTCGCGGGTCATGTAGCACCCAAGAAGTTGCAGTTTTCCCACAAGCTCGTCCTGCGTCCAACTGCGTTGATAACGAAACTTTGCGACGTTCTGGCCAATTACATTTGCATCGCGGTGCATACGCACCTCAAAAGGTTATGGGCTGGGCTTCATGGTGGAACAACAGGAAGGCCCAGGGTGAAATGAACCCAACCAGTGTCGCGGTATGGTTGGGGGTTATTGGTCGGGATGTTCCTCGAATGGTGGTGGTTCAGGATCAGGCTCGCGGCGTGGCGCATTGCCCAACGGGAGAATCACGACCGGAACGTCATGCACCGGACGTTTGCGGCGGCGCACAACAATCCAGGTGATGATGAGGAGACAGAGGAAGAAAAAACCGACGAAAAGATACTCCCCATGCTCTTGAATCAAACGATCCAACAACTTGGTCACACGGGCGACATACACAACCGGGTGTTCCATACAATTCTGCGAGGCTTGTTCGATTCCTTGCAGCCACAGGCAACTCTTAACAAGCAAGTTCCATGCTAGGAATATCTTGCGTCGAGTATGCGCTTGGGAAACGAATTTCGCAAGCGGCGGCAAGGCGTAACCGTCGTGTCCCCGGCTCGGAAAACCAAGCCGGGGCGAGAGGACGGGTTCAAGCAGTGACAGCCTCCCCTTTCGTTTGTTGTTGGCCTTGCACGCGGGCAACCGCGCGCCTTGCTGTCCGCCCGATTTGGGCGATGACACCTTCCTTCTGGTCTTCCGGCAGGTCCTTCACCAGAAGGTCGTAAGCCCGCTTCATTTCGGGATTCCGATTGATTTGTTTCAGGGATCGGTGTTACCCAGAGCATGCGGGCTTTGGGCTGAGTGTGGACGGCA
>JAQBVM010000351.1 GCA_027623095.1 Verrucomicrobiota bacterium | reverse complement strand
CTGGCCCGAACTACAAGAGCGATGTCAGCACAATCCCCAAATCCCTTTCCAAGCCCTCGTCAAGCACCGCTCCAAATAAAAAGACCGTGTTGTAATAGGGTGCATCAGAATGAGGACCGCACGGAGCGTCGAACCCTACCTTGCTAGCCAAAACAGAGCACGAATTTTTATCCGGCCTCGTGTGATTCTGTTAATCAAGCGGTCCTAACGGGTGCGATAGAACTTCTTATCACCCGCGATCGGAAAGCTCACGGGGCTCGAAATACCCGGCACTGCGGTCCATGGACCGGTGATATCGTCGGAAGATTCAAGAGTTCCAGAAGAGAACTTGATCACGATGTTTCCGCCGTGAAGCGATACGCCGGTGATCGTGGCGTCGCTACTCCCACCGCCCCCTTCCCCTTTGATAGACGGGCTCGGATCGGCAAATACGCCGATCTGATTACCGCTCAGCGGACGCGTTCCGTTAATGGGTGAGGGCTTGCCTTCTCTCGCCCAGGTCACACCGCTGTAACCAACCCCGATCCCATCTGTAAAGATCAGTTCTATCAAATAACGCGTTCCGGCGGCTAGGCGGATTGGCGCCGAGCGATTCTCACAGGCATCGGGACAACCAAGACGCGAATTGGAAGAGGACCAAGAGCGCGCCAATTGGGATACGTGTTCCGAGGCAATAAGGGCGCGATTCTCAGGGTTTTCGTCCGTACTCAAATAAAGCTCGGCCTCGTGACTCGACGCCATGTAGAACACGTAGCTCGCCGATTCCAAAGGCGTCAAAAACGCGGAGACTCGGACCCCGACACCCTCCCGATCTTTCGCACCCCACTCAAGCTTCAGCGCATATTCAACGAGGTCGGGTGACGTCGGAAACCTCGGATCAGCGAGGAGATCTGCGACAGTTGCACCATCAATCCCCGTCCAAATCTCCGATTTCGCCATTCCGATGGTGAAGGCAAACGACCTGAAAGTGATTTTATCTCCTGGAATGGTTATCACATTGCCCGCAAGGTCAACGACATTGGCAACCGTTAATGTGTAAACTGTATCCGGTTCCATCCGGCTCGTCATCAACCTGACCATCACCGGATCCACCTGCGCCGCGGATATAACCGTTACGTCCCCGGACACTTGGTAATTTGAGCGCACGGTCGAAGTCACGGAGATAACCGGTTCCGAAAACGTCACCGTGATCTGATCGAACTTGTCGCTGCCGGCCGCCCTCAGAACGGTCGGGGCTTCCGTTTCTCTTTCAGTCGGCAGACGCACCGTCGTTGAGGCTTCAGAAGCCTTCGTCGCGACGCCGGACGCTAAAGACACATTCTCCGGACTTGCAGAGACGCCGGGATCGAGTCTGGCCACTGCACCTGTGGCAACCGTCGTCGGACTCCGCTGCACGGTCAGACACAAGAGAGCCACTATTGCCAGGCGCACTGTATTGTTAACTCGCATATTAACAGATTACGAAACCAGAGGATCGTCCCATTGTCTATTGCCAATCGTCCAATACGGAGTAGTTCAACCGCGGGCTACACCGATTTCGAAGTAATGCAGTTACGTCGTTGACGACGGTTACTTGGATGCGAGCTCCGGATTTTGCTGGGGTTGGGGCAATCTCCGTCGATGCTTGAAGAATTGAGCGCGGCGTTTCCCCTCACCCTGACCCTCTCCCCAAGGAGAGGGAAACTTGTCTGCTGCCATCGATCATTCCGGAACCGCCAGGCTTCTTCCCGCACGGTGAAGAATCCACCCTCTCCCTGGGGAGAGGGAAATCCTTGAAGAATCAGCGTCCTTTGCGATACTCTCCATCCATGGCTTCGTTCAAGGTGGCCCGTCTCCTTCGCAAGAACAATTCTTGGGCGGAAAGACTCATGTGGAAATGGCTTCGAGATCGCCGCTTTTCCGGCTATAAGTTTCGCCGCCAACATCCTTTCGGTCCTCACATTCTCGATTTCTTCTGCATTGAGGCCACGTTGAACATCGAGCTCGATGGCTTTCAACACGGCTCGCCGGAACATCGCGCAAGAGATGCCAAACGCGACGCCTGGCTGGAGCATACGGGCGTGAAAGTCCTTCGTTTCTGGTGCACTCATCCCCGCAGGGACAAAGAACTCATCCGCAACGCCATTTGGCAGGCGTTGCAGGAACGCGCTCCTAAACCAGTGCCGAAATATTGCCGGTCCGCCTCGGATACTGACCCGCCTGAAAAAACGCACTGAGTCTTTTCCGGTTCTCGGTGAATCCCTGAAGTACTTGATGGATTCACCGCGGCGTTTCCCCTCACCCTGACCCTCTCCCCAAGGAGAGGGAAACTTGTCTGCTGCCATCGATCATTCCGGAACCGCCAGCCTTCTTCCCACGTGGAGAACAACTCTCCCTCTCCTTGGGGAGAGGGCCGGGGTGAGGGGAATCAGGGTCCGAAACGCTGATTCTCGCTTCCGCCAAAGGCAGTCCTCACGACAACCTAAAACATAGAAAAAAAAGAGGCCGGACAAAAAGTCCGGCCTCTTGTGTCATTTGATTTATGGGGCTCGGTCGCTACTGACGAGCGCGATAGAACTTCGTGCTGCCCGAAATCGTCAGATTCGCCGGGCTTGATGCCCCGGCAACATCCGTGAACGGTCCCGTCACGCTATCGGCTTGCTGCAGAGTTCCTTCAAACGTGAGGGTAACACCGGTTGCGCTGCGCGCGATGCTGATTCCACCGCCACCGCCTGGAGCAACCCATACGGCCGCAAGACTGGCAATCTGCGCATCGGTGAGGGCTCCCTGATAGGTGGCCCAGTGGTCCATGACGCTTCCGGCTCCCATGTGATCGGTCGCCTGAGTAAGACGTGCTCCCATGACCTTGACATCCCCGGTAAGCGGGACTGTGCCAGCCCAAGTTCCCACAAGAGTTCCATCCACATAGAGGCGGCTTTCGCCGGCATCCACATTACTCGCAACGACAACATGAACCTTGCGATCAAAGACCGAGGCAGCGCTCTGTCCGGCCACCGCGGTGAACAGGTTGTCCGCAACGCCAAACTGCGTCGTTCCGAAAACACCCTGCTGGTTCCATTGATCCAGTTTGATGGCGAAGGCATTATCGCCAGCGATCGCCGTTGAGGCTCCCGCTCTAATGGCTGTGAAGACAAACTCATAGCTAGAGCTGCCGGAGAGATCCCCAAAGTTCACAACAGTGGGAGTTGAGAGGGATCCGCTGGAAGAGGCCACCGGAGCTGGACCACCACCCACCACCGAGCTGAGCGGCATTCCCGCTCCACCGGCGTACAACGCGGTAACTTCATCCGCTTTAAGGACCCGGCTCCAAATGGAGATATCATCGATTGAGCCCACCCACTGGCGGTTGAGCGCTCCTGGATTCTCGCCGATAAACAGGTTCGACGTGCCCGTGGCGAGCACTGGCGCAGTCGCATTGACCTCGTACCTTGCTCCATCCACATAGAGCGCGGTGCCAAATTCGATCGCCAAATGGTCGCTCACCGCGACGAAATGATGCCAATTGCCATCATTCACGTCAGGAGCGTTATTCGCGCCTTCACCCACTCCACCCGCGTAAGCAATGCTGTTCTCGGTGCTTCGGCGGGCCACGCGGTAATTCGTGCCCTCGCCCTTGGAGATCAGCGCCTGCCAGGATTTGTCGAACGTGCCGACCTTGAACCATCCGGCGATCGACATGCTTCTGCCGGGAAACTGGAGGTCATTGTGGTCTCCCCCGGTGATCTCCACGAACGCGGTTCCGTCCAAGGCAATTGCCTGCCCAAAACCAGCCTGGCCAGCTTCGAACCCGACCGCACCCCGCGCTTCACCGTCAAACGAAGCAACCGAATCGGAGAGATTTCCGTCGAAGTTCCAGTAAGCCACGAGTCCGTCCGTATTGAATCCCCCACCGTCGCCGGTAGTGAATTCAATATGCAGCAACGGCGCCGCTGCTTGGTCCCCATCGAAGGATTCGGCAGTGCGTTCGCCACCCGGGTTGGGCTCGATGATGAACACCATCGCGTTGCCGTTCCAGCCTGGTTGTGCGACTATCTCCTGCACGATGGACGACAGATCAGGAGTAAGCTGGTCCGGCCCTGCCGAGCCGATGGAGGCGCCATTCCAGACGGGAATGTTGTTCCAATCAACAAAGGCGGCGGTTTTTGTGCGGCCGGTAATGTCGCCGGCAGTCGTGGTGAATTGAGCTGGATCAGGTGAAAGTTCGCCATAGATCCGCACAGAGGTTGGTTCATCGTCAGACTCATCGACAGTGAACTGAATGGACGCTTTGGTGATAGTCGCGCCTTTGGAGACAGCGATGTCTCGAAACCGAATTCCGATCACTTGCAAGTCGCCGCCGCCGCCTTCATCGGGAATTTCAAGATCGCTGCTGGTGATGTCAATGGCATTGCCTTCGGTGATGTGTTCTTCGGAGTCGTCCAATCCACTGGAAACGCGCACGTCCACCGAACCGCTGCCAACACCTGGAAGCTGTCCGGGAGGCACTACCGTTAGCGTTGCCTCATTCGAGGTCACAACTTTACCCATCGTTCCAACCTTTACGGAGTACTTACCCGCGTCAGCCGAAGAGAGATTCCTGAGGACCAAAGTCTGCCGGGTGGCTCCAGGAATTGCTTGTCCGCCCTTGTTCCATTGGTAATACGCGCCGACGTTATAAGGAGACGTGACATTCGCCTCAACAGTCAGAGTCGCAAAAGAACCCTCCTCTCCCGTCGTGTTGGCGGGCTGCTGCGCGATCGTCACATTAGATCCAGTCGGATCCCCCTTGCCTTTCAAGAGTTCTCCACGAATTGGAGCAAGCTGGGTCGCAGGCGTTGTATCGCCGACTTCGCGCATGGCCACTTCACCCCAGTCACCGCCGCCGCCTTCTTTCACCACGAAGGTGAAACCGTATTCACGACCTGCTGTGAGCGAAATGGGCACCGCAGTTGTCTGGGACGCACCGACTTCCTGGAATGCATTGCAGCAACCCGTCTCTTCCGCAATCCAGATATCCGTAGCAGCATTTGGAGGTGTGGCACCGGTCTCATTCAGGAAAAATTGCGAAGCATCATCGCTCCGCACAAAGAAATCGAACCGACCCGTTTTCGGTGCCGTCAAGACTCCCTTGATCACAATGCCGTAATTATCGCCGAATCCTCCACCGGGATTGACGTTAAAACTCAGACCATTGAGATAGACTCCCCGGCTCACGGTGCCATCAAAGTAGGCGTCGGAGAAAACCAATGATCCAACGTCCACGCCAGGAATACCGTCATAAATCTGGCCCAACAAGAACCCAACAACGTCCTGCTCCGCGATGGTTTTTACAGCCACCGTTTGCCAGGCGGATGAGTTGCCGGAAATATCGACGGCCCGAACGCGGTAGGTGTAGCTTGATCCAGGAAGAAGCCCTGAGTCAGTCCAAGACGTTGAGTTTAATAGGGATGGCGTTCCTCCATCCTTTTCCACCTGGTAACCAACCTTACCGGAATTGTCCGTTGCCGGATCCCAACTGATTTTGGCGAAGCGCGCGCCCACGGAGGCAGCCACCACGTTGCCGGGAACCGTCGGCGGCACCGAATCGCTTACATTAACGATGGTGGTGAGCTTAAGATTGTCGATGTGCGTATGTTCGTTGGCGCCGCCGGTGCGTCCGGCCAGAACCAACCGGCCTGCGGACGGAAAGAAGTCAGTCTGGAACTTGTCGAGAATTGTCTTCCCTTTCCAGATAACCGTCAGTTGCGCGTCTTCGTTGAGGTCAACCACGACCGGTTGCCAAGCTAGCGTCGCCCAGGATTCGGGCGCCAGGAAATCCCCACCGTCCAGCCAATACTGCGCATCGCGAGGCCCGGTCTGCAAGCTCGTCGCATCACCGGCCGCGCCATGGCGAGTGGGCAACCCGTGACGGAGAACTGTCTTATCGTCCACACGCACAAGAATGCCCTCGATATCTCCCCCGTCCGAATATGTATTTCCAGACCATGTATCGAAGGATATGGCGATACCGGTGGTTGATCCGCCTTCCATTATGCCGCCGGCAAAAAGTCCCTGGTTGCCCGGATCAGCGAAAAGCGGATCGTTTTCCCGAGCGATGCTGATGCTGAAACCATCGGCGGCACGGTCACCCGTGCTATTGCCAATCCGCAAATCGGCTTCAAAACGAAATCCGGTGATGATTCCGCCATTATCGATATCAGGGAATACCATTCCCGTTGTCTGGCTTCCTGTGGGCCAAGTAATAGCCATGAAACCTCCCGGATTTCCTCCGGATTCAACCCACGGCTGAGGGTTATTTCCTCCAATATTGAGTGTCGCTGTTGGGTCGCTTGAAAAATCAAACGTCGCCTGACCCGCTTGCGCTGATACACCCAAAAGTGCAAGAAACGCAGCAATTATAGTTTTACGCATAGTTATTCCTCTGCTGAACATGACTTTGTTGGATTTGGACTGGTTCGAGCGCTCGCATGGCGTGTTCACTCGCACCATCTCATTTGACCGTTGGGAAGATTCGATTCTGTCCTGAAAACAATCGCTGCCAAACAATTCACGTCTTCGGCCATCTTCAATGGACCGGTACGCAAGCCTCGAAACGTTTTTCATTTCAAAAACTACTCTTCATTAAGGGAACAGGAGCGGAGTGGAACAAAAGTCTTAGCGTTGCGCAAGAGAAAACTGCTGTTCCTATTGTAATAGGCACGGTAATTTTGTTTAAATTTATGAAGGGTTGCTGTTGTTGAGGTTGGAGAAAGTGCTTGCCAATC
>JAQBVM010000350.1 GCA_027623095.1 Verrucomicrobiota bacterium | reverse complement strand
ACGTGCTGCGGCCTGGAAGGCCGCGCGCCAATATCGAACTGTCGCCTTAGTGTGATGCTGATGCAACGAATCAATCGCGGAACCCGATGGGCCGGCTCGGTCGGCATCTGCGCCATTCTTCTGCTCGCGGTTCTCGCGGCTGTGGCGCCGAAGCAAGATGTGCGGGCGCAAGAGCCTTCACCATCGGCTTCCGAAACGACTCGTCCGGAATTGACCGAGGTGTTCGGGTTGGCGCGATCCAACGACGTGGATACGCTGGTTCTTCGCGACGGCACGAGGTTCACCGGTGAGGCGCTCACGGAGGTGCTCGAGTTACGGACGGTTTACGGTATCCTTCAATTGCCGCGCCAAGCGCTTGCCGGGATTCGGTTTCACGGGGACGATTCGCAGCTCGACACTGTGCTGGCGGTGAACCGAAACCGTATGGCCGGATTTGTTGAGAACCCGGTGATTCGCATGCGACTCGAGTCCGGCGCGGAACTGGACGTGCGTCGAGAGAAAGTGGAAATCGCGATCTTTCGTTTCCGCTCGGACAAAGCGGGTGCGAATCGGATCGGATGGCATATCTTGTTGCGGAACGGCGACGTGTTGACGGGAAAAGGCGCCGCCGATGCCACAACGTTGCACGCACAAGGTTCCAATGTCTCCATCCCCAATGATGAACTGGCGGCGATTCGGTTTCATGATCGGACCGATGGAAGCGCTGTATTTCAAAAGCGAAATGGGGAGGAGCTGAACGGGGTGTTGGAAAGCGACGATATAGAATTCCACTTGGATCTCGGACCCCGAATCTCGATCTACAAGGGTTATCTGAAGTCGGTTCTTGATCGGGATGCATTTGCGGTGGAGGAAGGTTTCATTCTGCAGGGTCGAGATCTTGATTACCTCGAAAATCTGGAGCTCGGCAAAGATGCGAAGCTGCGAGGCTTGGTCTGGATTCCGCCTGGGAGATTTCTCTTCGGCAGTTCCTCTGAAGAACGGGATCGCGGGCTTGACGAAGGGCCTCAAATCGATATGCAGATCTCCGAGGGGTTTTGGATGGGGAAATTCGAGGTCACACAGGGCGCATATCTGGCGGTCATGAATAGCAATCCCAGCCATTACACCGGCGATCTCAATCATCCGGTCGAAAAAGTGAGCTGGCAGGAGGCGGTCGAGTATTGCGCCAGGCGAACCGCAAAGGAGTTGGAAATGGGAGTGTTACCTTCCGAATACGAGTATCGGCTGCCAACCGAAGCCGAGTGGGAGTATGCTTGCCGAGCCGGGACGGTCACTCGGTTCAGTTTTGGCGATGATCAAGAGTACGCGAGGCTTGCCGCGTTTGCTTGGTTCAACGGCAACAGCAATTCATCCACGCACTCTGTCGGCTTGAAAAAGCCCAATCCTTGGGGGCTTTATGATATGCACGGAAATGTCTGGGAATGGTGCCTGGATTACGGCCGTGAAGGCGATTCGGCGCGACGGTCTAGTTCTTTGCGCGGAGCGCGAGGCGGTTCCTGGCTATACGAGGGACGATTCTGCCGGTCGTCAAATCGGGACGCGTACTTCCCGACCAACCGCTGCAGCGATTTGGGCTTTCGAATCGTTCTCGCGCCGGTTCCGCGCTAAGATCGTGGCGTCCGCTTCGGAAAGAGAGTTGCATAAGAGTGGGACCGCCGGCATGAATGAAACCTGCAACGGGAAGTTCAATGAACGCATCGATACTTAGCTCGAATCTGAAATTTGAAATCTCAAATCTGAAATCTTCCGAAGGGAGGTGGACGCGATGTCGCGTGAACAGATCTTAAAACTAACGTCTCTTTCGTCGTGCGCTGGCTGAGCGTCAAAGCTCAGCCAGCAGGCTCTGGCGCAGGTCTTGCGCCGGTTACCCAAACAGACGGATCCGAATCTTTTGGTCGGCGCGAACACGGCGGACGACGCTGGTGTGTACCGCCTCGACCGTGATCGCGCCCTGGTGCAAACTGTCGATTTCTTCACCCCGATCGTTGACGATCCGTACATTTTCGGTCAGATCGCCGCGGCGAATGCTCTCTCCGACGTGTATGCGATGGGGGGGCGTCCCCTCACCGCAATGAATTTGCTTGGGGTTCCGACGGAGCTAGTGCCGCCCGAAGTAATTGCGCGAATTCTTCAAGGCGGCGCGCGCAAGGTTCACGAGGCTAAATGCGCCCTGGTGGGTGGGCATTCGATTCGGAATCCCGAACCCATTTACGGTCTCTCGGTGACTGGATTAGTTTCTCCGAAACGGCTGATCGTTAACTCCGCGGCTCGGGCGGGAGATTTGTTGATTCTCACCAAACCGCTGGGCACAGGCATAGCCACCACGGGCATCAAGCGCGGAATCACGAGCCGAGCTCTCGAGCGCAAGGCTGTTCGAGCGATGGTGTCGCTCAACGCCGTTGGCACCGCGCTTGCCGAACAAGGATTGGTTCGGGCCGGAGTCGATGTCACAGGGTTCGGCTTTTTAGGGCATCTTGGGGCAATGTGCCGATCGAGCCGGGTTGGCGCGCTTATCGAGGCCGATAAGATACCGGTTCTCGGGCGCGAAATCTTCGAGCTTATCAAGCAGGGATGCGTCCCGGGTGGGAGCAAGGGCAACCTCGATTTCGCGGAAGCCTTTGTGGAATGGAGTAATGTTTCGGATTCGCAAAAGATCCTCTTGGCAGACGCGCAGACCAGCGGCGGTCTTTTGGTCTGTGTGGCTCCGAAAAACCTGCCGGCTGTCCTGAAAATGCTTGCGCGAGATCGAACGCTTTGCCAAGCGGTTGTGGGCCGGATCGAGCGTTCAGCAAAACCGAGAATCCGAGTCACATCGGGTTCTTAGTTCGCTGTGGAAATCGCCAAGGCATTCGTTATTGTCACGCCGTGATTGCCTTAATCGATTACGGGGCGGGGAACCTGCACAGCGTGGAAAAGGCGTTGCGTTTTTTGGGGGCTGACGTGAGGCGCGTGACACACGGCGGCGCGCTCGAAGGCGCTCGGGCAGCGGTGCTTCCGGGAGTAGGCGCTTTCGACGATTGCGTTCACGCGCTCGAACGGCAGGAGCTTTTGATTGCGAGCCGGAAATTCATTGAGAGCGGTAAACCGTTTCTCGGGATTTGTGTCGGATACCAGGCGCTGTTTGAAAAAAGTGAAGAGTTTAATAGCTGCGCTTCGGGTTTGAGCGTGTTTCGTGGAAACGTCATCCGTTTCGCGGACAAACACGGTTTGAAAGTTCCTCAGATCGGTTGGAATCAAATTGAGATCGTGAAATCCGGCTGCCCGTTATTCCACGGTGTGCCGGACCGAAGTTTCGTCTATTTCGTTCACAGCTTTTATCCGAAACCGGAAAACGATTCGATCGTCGCGACGCGCACGGAATACGGGGATCGGTTTGCTTCCGCAATATGGCATGAGAACGTGTTTGCGACGCAATTCCATCCCGAGAAAAGCCAGCGAATCGGGCTTCAAATCCTGAAAAACTTTTTGGCGCTTGCCGAATAGGGGGATCGCATCGTCCCTTGTGTCCGGATGGCCGCTCTGATACCTTTTCGAGATTGACGCGATCACGAATTGCGGCTGGTTTGACAAGAATTACGAAACACTAAACAAAAGAAATTATGGCACACCAATTACCTGCTTTACCCTACGCGAAGGACGCGCTCGAACCCCACATCGACGCGCAGACGATGGAGATTCATCATGGCAAACACCACAACGCCTATGTGACGAACGTGAACAAGGCGATCGCTGGAAAGGCCGATCTCGAGGGTAAATCCATTGAAGATTTGATCGGCAACTTGGATGCGGTCCCGGCCGATATTCGAACAGCGGTGCGCAACAACGGCGGCGGCCACGCCAACCATTCCCTGTTTTGGAGAATACTCGGGCCCGGCGCCGGCGGGGCGCCCAGCGGCAAGCTTGCCGATGATATCACGGCGACATTTGGGAGTTTCGACGCGTTCAAGGAGAAATTCGAAGCGGCTGGCATGGGACGATTCGGCAGCGGTTGGGCCTGGTTAATCGTCAACAAAGAAGGGAAACTCGAAATTACATCGACCCCAAACCAGGACAGCCCTCTGATGGATGGCAACAAGCCTCTGCTGGGATGCGATGTCTGGGAACATGCTTACTACCTGAAGTACCAGAATCGCCGGCCGGATTATTTAAAGGCGTTTTGGAATGTTGTAAACTGGGCGGAAGTTGCCAAAGGCTATTAGGTTGGTACAAGCGCCGCGGACCTGCGTTTGGTCCTGAAGCCGCTTTGTCAGTCCCTCTTCCTGTCTGACGGGAAGAGGGACTTTTCGTTAGAGCTTTGGCTTTAATTGCGGAAAGAGAATGACATCGCGAATGCTCTCTTGGCCAAGGAGCATCATGCACAGGCGATCGATTCCCAGTCCCATGCCTCCGGCCGGCGGCATTCCGTGTTCCAGGGCGACGATGAAATCTTCGTCCAGTTTGTGCTGTTCGCCGCCCGCCTGATGCTCCAGGCGTTCCCGCTGTTCGATCGGATCGTTTTGTTCCGAGTAGGCAGGCGCAATCTCTTGTCCGTTGATGCAGCATTCGAAGACTTCCACGGTGGTTGGATCCTCGCGAGAGACTTTCGCGAGCGGCACAAACTCTTTGGGCACGTGAGTCACAAAAGTCGGCTGAATCAGAGTCGGTTCGATGAGTTTCTCGAACAACGCTTGGCTCACTTCGAAATCTTCGTATTCCTTTCCAATCTCGACGTCCAATGACGCGGCGCGTTTCCGGCGTTCCTCTGGCGATACCTCGAACCAGTCGGCCCCTCCGACTTCGCGAACCAGATCCTTGAACTTCACTCTTCGCCATTGAGGTGTCAGATCAATTGTGCGGGTCACGGCGCCTTCCCCGTCCTTGTGTTCGATAACCAACGTTCCCAAGACTTTCTGTGAAACGTGGCAAATCATGGATTGCACAAGTTCCATCATGCTTTCGTAGTCGCCGAATGCTTGATAGGCCTCCAGCATGGTGAATTCCGGATTATGTTTTCGCGAGAGTCCTTCGTTGCGAAAAATACGGCCAATCTCAAAAACGCGGTCAATGCCACCCACGAGCAGCCGTTTGAGGTAAAGCTCCAGAGCGATGCGCAGGTAAAAATCGGATCCGAGTGAGTTGTGATGCGTCACGAACGGCTGGGCCGCCGCGCCTCCGGGTATGCCTTGCATCATTGGGGTTTCGACCTCCACGAAGCCGCGCTCGTGCAGAAACCCGCGTATCTCATGAACAATTTGGCTCCGCTTCAGAAAAGTCTCTTTGACGTCCGGGTTCGCCATGAGATCCAAGTAACGCTGGCGGTAACGGGTTTCCGTATCCACAAGTCCGTGCCACTTCTCGGGCGGCGGACGAAGGGCCTTTGTCAGAATAATGAATGATTCCAAGCGGACAGAGATCTCGCCGGTCTTTGTCGTAAACAAGGTTCCGCGAACACCGAGAAAATCGCCCATGTCGAGCTGCTTAAAGATCTCATATTGCTCCTCGCCGAGAACCTGCTTCTGCGCGTACACCTGAATGCGCCCGCTCTGATCGCGGATATCGATAAACTGGCTTTTTCCCATATCCCGATGAGCCGTAATGCGTCCCGCGAGCGACACTTCTCTTCCCTCGACGTAGTTGGCTCTGGCCTCGCCGCACTTCTCGGTGGGCGAGAACGAATTGGAAAACGGATCAATTGCCTTTGCCCGCAGACCGGCGAGTTTTGCCTTGCGCTGCTCAATTAATGAATTTGTCTCATCCATATCGTTACCTCACCACGGGCGGGCTGGATTGGGTCTCTTGTCGGCGCCGCGTGCGCTCGCCTTTCGGCTGATGGCTGGCAAGTCTTCGGACGGGACGACAGTCTCTCGCGGCGGATTCCGGGATCCGGGCGATTCTGCGGCGATTGCCTCTTCAATCACGCCGAGCAACTCTTGCCTGCCTTGCTTCGTCACCGCGGAGCAAGTGAAGATCTCCGGCAGTTTCTCATACCAAGCGGAGATACGTTCCGTGAACGCCTCGATATTTGTGCGCACCTTCGCGGGCTTTATTTTGTCGGTCTTTGTGAAAACGAGGACGAACGGGACGGAGTTGCGCGTGAGCCATTCCACGAACTCCAGGTCAATCTTTTGCGGTGGCAGACCGGAGTCGATAAGCGCAAATACACAGCAAAGGTTCACTCGATTCTGAAGGTAATCGGCCACCGCATTGTTGAAGCGGGCCTTGTTCTCCCTGGCCACGTGGGCGAACCCGTATCCCGGAAGATCCACAAGCCGCCAAGTCCTGTTCATTGTGAAGATGTTGATCAACTTCGTAAAACCCGGTGTCTTGGAAACCCTGGCGAGATTCCCTTCGCCCGAGAGCATGTTCAGCAGGGAGGACTTGCCGACGTTGGACCGGCCGATGAAGGCGAATTCAAGCAGGGACTCGTCCGGACACGAATCCAGGTCAGGAGCACTGCGGTCAAAAATGGCGGATGAAATATTCACAATCAAAAACGAGCAATTGAATGTCGCAGGAAAGTCGTTTCACTGAAACAACCATTTTCCAGTCTGCGCCCCGCACACACGCTCTTTGCATTCTTGTTGTTCCGAATGTTCTTCCGGGATAACGTTCCACGCGTCGGGAACGAACCTTGAGCTTAAGGTTATGAGTTTGCACCCTTTGGTGGAGCGCGAGTTGAGGAGCGCATCGAAGCGGCCAATGTTTTACTGGTTGCGAATCGTTGTGGCAGTGGTCACTGCATTTACCTGTTTTCTAAGCCTGCAAG
>JAQBVM010000349.1 GCA_027623095.1 Verrucomicrobiota bacterium | reverse complement strand
TTCGGCATGCGGACGACCCTACAGGATCAGATTATGAATGTCTAGTTATTTAAGAGACACTACACTAGCAAAGAAGATTCTGATCATCGACGATGACCTCATTTTCGTGAAGATTTACGAAAGCTTGTTTCAATCCGAGGGGTTTGTTGTCGATGTGGCCCACGACGCGAAGAGCGCCATGGACCAGTTGATCGGCGCGCGTCCGGACTTGGTTCTACTGGATCTTTTTCTTGGAAAGGTCAATGGAGTTCATGTGCTCAAAGAAATTCGCTCCCGGCCGACCATTCGAAGCATTCCCGTGATCGTCCTTTCAACCAGCAGGACCAGCAGGCTCGTGGATGCCGCCTGGCGTGCCGGGGCGAATCGATGTCTGTGGAAGGACGACTTTGACCCGGATCAGGTCTTGGATGTGGTCAACGGCACTCTTTCGCCGGGGGAGTCCCTGCCGGAAACTCTGTCCGGAAGGCAGACCATTGACGAGTCTCTCGATTCGGACTCGATTCAGCCATCCCCCCTGAATACGCTGACTCAAGCGGTCAGTTTTCTCGGGAAACTTTTGGACGGCGCTGCCCACAAGCACATCAATGCATACCCTCAGGTTACGGTATTAGCGGTGGATGATGACCAAACCTCTCGGTGGATGATCCGCTCCGGCCTGAATTTGGCGGGTTTGAAACCGATTTGTATTGGCGACCCTAGAATTGCCCTCTCAATTTGTGAGGAGAACGCTGCGGATTTGATTTGTATCGATGCCGCCATGCCGGGAATGAACGGCTTCGAACTTTGTTCCAGGATTCGCGATTTTCCGATCAACAAGAATTCCTCCGTTCTTTTTGTTACAGGCTATGGAGACTTCGAAAGCCGCGTGAGATCTTCTCGGGCCGGAGGAGATGACTTCATAGCCAAACCGTTTTTGCTAAATGAGCTCGGACTCAAAGCCTTGGTTCATATTCTAGACGGGCAGCTTTGAGGGTGGCTGCGTGTTTCAGGAAAGGGAGATCATGGACCCAAGAGCGATTGTCTTTTCAATCGCCTAACAAGAGGAAAAGTCTTTGTGACAATTCATCAAGAGCGGACCTCATCGGTGGCTTCGCAAATTCGTCACTTGCCTGTGGCGCAAGTATTCACCCTTCAACGACTTCGCGCATTCATGAAATGGATTCATCAGAATCATTGAAAGAATGCGGCGAATAGTTTTGGCGTGAGTTGGCGGTTGGTACGCCGAGGGCTTTCTCGCCGTCCGTGAGTTTGCCAAGAACCCAATTTCGGACGATTCCTTCGATCAGAAGCTTCGAGCGTCACGTTTCTAATTTGAAAGCGCTGCTGTGCTTCCAAGACTTCGGCGCAATTCGGCCACCGGATTGCTCGAACCTGATCACGGAGGTCAAATGTAACCATAGGAAACCTTCCGAAGGAGAGCTGCTGAACTTTCGGTTCCACGGCACACGGCTATGAATCAAAAACGAAAACTCGTCGATGCAGCGAAGCATCTTGGCGGATTTGCTCGAACTACGGTCTGAAACCGCCCATTCAAGAACCAGAAAACAAAGTAAAACATCACCGATTATGCATAACAACGCACTGAATGATCCCTTCGACGCATCGCAATCCCTTGTCGATGCTCCGCACAATCACGGCCCGTCAACCGCAGGCTCCAGCCGGGTGGCGGAAGTGAAGCGCGAATTTGAGACCCGCCAGGCACCGGACTTCGTCGGAATGGAACATTTCCACACTCAATCCGAACATGGTCAAGATTGTGAATGTCCCGCGCACGCTTCCCAGACAGCCTCCGAGACCGAGTCGTGGACGCCCGAATCAATGCTGGAACGGGCAGTGGAGAACGCCGTCATGCGCGCGATTTTCCCAAACGACCTGCATCGCCGCGCGTTCATGAAATTTGTTGGAAAAGGCGCCGCCGCTTCAGTAATCGGATCACTATTTCCATTGGGGACTGCCAAATCGATGGCTGCCGATCCTGTAAAAGGAATTGAGAAAAAGGATCTCACGGTCGGATTCATACCCATCACTTGCGCCACGCCAATCATCATGGCGGAGCCCATGGGCTTCTATAATAAGCACGGTCTGAATGCGAAAGTCCGCAAAGCAGCCGGCTGGGCAATTGTGCGCGACTGGGCAATTAACAAGGAAGTGGACGCCGCGCATATGCTCAGTCCAATGCCGCTGGCGATTACGCTGGGGGCAGGTTCACCCGCTGTTCCGTTTTTCATGCCGGCGGTCGAGAACATCAACGGGCAGGCCATCACCCTCGCGAACAAACACAAGGGAGTGAAGGGCCCGCAGGATATGAAAGGGTTCCGGTTTTGTGTTCCCTTCACCTACTCGATGCACAATTACCTGCTCCGATACTACCTGGCTGAGGGCGGTCTGCATCCGGATAAAGATGTGCAGATCCGTGTCGTGCCTCCGCCGGAGATGGTGGCAAATCTAAAGGCGGACAACGTCGATGGATATCTCGCTCCGGATCCTTTCAATCAGCGCGCGGTGTACGAGAACGTCGGTTTCATCTTCAAATTGACGAAGGAGATATGGGATGGCCATCCGTGCTGCGCGTTTGCAATTTCCAAGGAATTCACGGAAACCAATCCGAACACGTTCAAAGCGCTGTTTCGTTCGATTCTGGATGCAACGCACTACGCCTCCGATCCAAAAAACAGAAAGGAAATTGCGAAAGCGATTTCACCGACGAATTACCTCAACCAGCCCACCATTGTATTGGAACAAGTGCTCACGGGGCGCTTCGCCGACGGTTTGGGGAAGATTCAAAATGTGCCGGATCGCATCGATTTCGATCCGTTCCCCTGGCACTCCATGGCAGTCTGGATTCTCAGCCAAATGAAACGATGGCGGCACGTCGAGGGCGAGTTCGACTACAAGCAGGTTGCCGAGCAAGTCTATTTGGCGGCCGAGTGCGACAGCCTGATCAAGGAGCTTGGTTACAAGCCTCGGGGCACCACCTACGCCAAGCACACGATCATGGGACGGGTTTTTGATCCGGAGCGGGTCGAGGAGTATGTCAACAGCTTCCCGATCAGCAATCTATAGCCAAGGCACGCCATGAGTTGGAATCGACGAAAACTGGCGGAGCGGTTTGGGCCATACATCCTCTCTCTGGTGATTCTTGGAGTGTTCATTCTGGTATGGGAAAGTTTAACGCGCCCTCCCAAATTTGATCCGACCGGCAAGTCCGAGGATGATTTGACCGTGCTCGAGTTTAACGGGGATATCGTAAGAAACGAGGCAACGGGAAAATACGTTTACAACCCGAAAAAAGTCCTGGGAATTCCCGGACCGGGAAAAGTGTGGGAAAAAGCCGCGGAGGAGTTGGGCGAGGCATTCGTAAAGAAGGGCGCGAACGACCATGGCATCGGCCTGTTGGTTTACTACACAATCAAGCGGTTCCTCGCGGGGTTCCTCGTCGGCTCAGTGGTGGCGGTGTTTTTGGGAGTGTTGATCGGACTGTCCAAACCCCTGTTCATCGCGCTGAATCCTTTTATTCAGGTGCTGAAACCAATCAGTCCGCTTGCCTGGATGCCGCTCCTCCTCTACAGCGTCAAGGACCCGGTATGGACAGCTATCTTCGTAGTGTTCATGGCCTCGCTTTGGCCGACGGTGGCAAATACCGCCTTCGGCGTGAACAGCATCCGCAAGGATTATCTGCATGTGGCCACGCTTCTCGAGATGACATACCTCCGGCGGCTGTTCCTGGTGATTCTTCCGGCGGCGGCGCCCGCGATTATAGCCGGATTGCGGATCTCCTTTGGAAGTGCGTTGGTTGCGGTGGTTCCGGCCGAGATGCTGCTGGGAGAGTTGGGAGCTGGCTACCTCACGTGGATTGAATGGAATAACCTCAATATCAGCGGTGTAATTTTCGCGATCCTCGTTGTGGGTGTCGTTGGATACATCCTGGACTACGGGTTCGGCAAGCTCGCGTCCAAGTTTACTTACGCGGAAGTTTAATCTCCCAAAAGCATTCGACCTCATGTCATTTCTATCGATTGATCATCTCACTAAGACATTCCCGCTTTTGGATGAAAATGCGCGGCGCGGAGACACGTTTGTCGTCTTTCGAAACGTTAATTTTGAGATACGCCGGGGGGAGTTTCTCACCATGATTGGGCACTCGGGATGCGGCAAAAGCACCCTGCTCAATATTATCGCTGGCTTTGATCGGCCAAGCGAAGGGGGCGTCATTCTGGAGGGCACCGAGGTTACCAAGCCTGGTCTCGACAGAATGGTCGTTTTTCAAAGCTTCGCGCTTATGCCGTGGCTCACCGCGTTCGACAATGTGCGTCTGGCCGTGCGGCAGGCGCACAGAGATTGGTCGAAGGAGCGGATTCGCGAATGGACGCAGAAATACATCAACATGATGAACCTGCACGGCGCGGAGAAGAAGCACCCCACGTTCCTTTCCGGAGGAATGCGGCAGCGAGTCGGTTTGGCTCGGGCATTTGCGGTGGAGCCAAAGGTGCTTCTCTTGGATGAACCGTTCGCGCAAATCGACGCGCTCACTCGCCTGGGCATTCAAGAGGAGTTGGTTCGAATGTGGGGCGAAACGCGCAACACCGTTTTCATGGTCACCCATGACGTGGACGAGGCGATTCTTCTGTCCGACAGGATCGCTCTCATGACCAATGGACCGGACGCGGAACTTGCCGAGATTGTTGAAGTGAGCATTCCGCGTCCGCGAACCCGCTCCACGCTGATCGATTCCCCGGATTACATTCGAATTCGGAATCATATTCTTCACTTTCTGGTGCGCGGCGCGAAAAAAGCGCATCACACCGGCGGAGTGGAGGTGACTTCTGAACAAACTGGCGCGTCCAGTGAACCTGCCATCTCGCTGGAGGTGGCGCAGACTCAAACCTAAACCAAAGAGGCAAAATACATGACCAAAACACAAATGACGGAGGCCGTTCTATCGGCCAAAAAATCGAAGAAGGCGACTTGGGCGGCTATCGCAAAAGCCGCCGGAATGTCCGAAACGTACGTGGCGTCGGCTTGCTTGGGTGAAAACGCGCTTGAGCCAGCCGCGGCGAAGAAGGTTTCCAAATTGCTCGGATTAAAGCCCGCAGTCACCGAGGCGTTAACCGAGTTCGCGAACAAAGGCGAGGCTGCAGCGACGATTCCGAAAGAACCGTTGCAATACCGTTTTCAGGAAGTTCTCTATGTCTATGGACGTACGATGAAAGAGATTATCGAGGAGAAATTCGGCGCCGGCATTATGAGCGCAATCGATTTCAGCTTGGACATTGAAAAAGTGCCGGATCCGAAAGGTGACAGAGTTAAGGTGATAATGAACGGAAAGTTTCTTGCGTACAAGAAATGGTGATCTCGACCACCGGGCCGCTTTGGTCGGAGACATCGAACGTCGAGGAGAAATCCGGCAGATGGATGGCCGAAAAGATCGAAAAGAACCGAAATAAGAAGACCTTCAAAATCACGGGCGGTTCTCCCGCTGGGTGAACTGCGAAGTTTTTGCAAAGCCTTCGCTCTTTTCGACTTCTTTTGCCTTTTTCGGCTAAACCGCCGATTCCAGGTTTACCCAGCTTAGAGCCTGTTTTAAAATTGGGTGGGGTCCTGCGGCGAGGGATTTTAAAACAGGCTCTTAGGTTCCAGCGAATTGTGATTGCCATCGATTCGTGGCGATTTGGCAACAGGCTGCTTCGACTCAAAACCCCCTCCCAATCGGGAAAATAAAGCCGCCTGTTGAGTTTGGCTTTTCGGGAAATAGAAACCGCACCTTTCAATGTGTTTTTCAGACCTCCTTTACTCTTACAAACTTGGCAAAGGTCATTGAAAACTCCTTGATTGACCACAACAACCTGCAGCTTAGCCTGCCAGGCAAGATCGAGGGAAGGGAACAAATCCCGACCGAATTCTGTTCTGCGTCCTTTCCCCAATAGGTCGTTCTAAGTTAGTCATATTAACAATGTAGGCAGCTATACGCAGAGTAGCTCAATCGTTTTGGACCTTCTCGTGCTGGCGGGATTGGTTCCTCCGGCATCACTCGGTGAGACGTTGGTGTAGCACGACTTTTGGCAGGAGAAGCCGATCTGAAGCAGATAATTATGAAGACAAGCCTACTTGCTATCGTCGTTGTCGTGGTTTCTCAAAACCTGGTACACAAGACGGTCGAGCGAATGGCTGGCCCGCCACGCTGTTTGCCAATTCGAGAGTTGCCGGAGGGCCAGCCATTCGCTCACCTTTGCGTTCGCCGGAGAATTTGGTTCATTTTCGGACATTACAGGGTCGATTTAGAGGTTGTCTCTCCAGAGATATTAGAGGTATTTTGTGCGGCATGATAGGTGACATCCGTCAGCATTTGGAAGCCGCTCCATTTGAGCCTTTTACAATTGTCACTTCCAGTGGTCGGCGGTATCCGGTTCCGAGTGCCGATCATGCTGGATTGAATCCAAGTGCAAGCCGAGTTGTCGTTTGGTTCGATGACGAATCGAGTGTGACCATTGCCGGTCTCCACGTGGTGGCTCTTGAAAAGGGGTTGCAATCTAGGAATGGAAACGGCGAACCAGGCGATACACCTAATGAGGATTCCGCTGGTGCTCCATCCTCATAGGTGATCTTTTCGTTCGGCGAAAAAGTTCAGTATCCACACCATGCCGCCGGTTGCGTCAGCAAACTCTCCAGATTGCACAACAGCACCGCCGCATGAAAATCCTGCCGCACCGCTTCCACGGTTTCGCCGCTGAAATTTTCCAAGTCCAGACGGCTCTTGAGCCTGTTATAGAAC
>JAQBVM010000348.1 GCA_027623095.1 Verrucomicrobiota bacterium | reverse complement strand
CGCGCTCCTCTCCTCAATCCGAAGAAGAAGAAGCGGTTCGGGCGTGTCCTCATTCGGAGATGCACCCGGTCGCCTCGAGCTGCCGCCTTGCGAAGCCAGCGAACCGCCTCAGACATGTCTTTCTCGACGCCACGACCGTCACGATACAATTCTCCGAGCTGTCCCTGAGCGTAGGCATCACCTTTCCAGGCCGCCTTGCGCTTGGGACCCAGCAAGACAAACCGGGCGTTGCACGCAAGCAAGTGCCGCCGCCGTTGCCTTTGAATCGCATTCCAACCGATAAACTGGTCCCTGGCTTGAACGTGAAAAACAGCGCTGCTCCATCCCAGCAACGCAACCCATTGGCCGTCCTGTTCGGCCACGTAACGCAGGCTTTCACCCACCATCGAAGCATTCTTCAAATAATGATGTTTTTCGACCAAGCGATTCCAACGGTCGGCTTCCACGGCGCGGACCAACCGCACGGTCCGAGTCGACTGGCCGTAAATCGCTTCAATCGCTTCATCGACACAATTGGGTGTGCGAGCACCTTGGGATTTCTTCGCTATCTTGACAGTCATTGCGCCAGAATGACGAAGCTTGCGCGAAACGTTCCGCCAAAAGCTGGAACATCTTAAGAGTCACAACTCTACCTTCCGTTCTGCCGAAGCCGTGGGTCTGACCTAAGGCCGCAGCCGCCCAGTTGCTCCAAGACTACTTCGACCGATGGGGCATCGAAGTCAATCATCGCGATGAAAAGGAATGAACGTTCGACATTCATCGCTCCGATTCGCGCCCGCTTTCTTGGGGGTTTTGTCTTTCTATGGAGCTTGCACGGCAATGTCTGGTTCGTAGAATGCAGGCAATACCACATAGCACTAGCGCGAATTCTCGGTCGAACTGCAACCGTAATCCAAACTCAAACATGAAAACTCCAATCTCCTCCACCGCAGCATCCCGACGCCGGTTCCTGAAAAACATGACGATGTTAACCGGCGCCTTCCAAGTGGTCCCGGGTCACGTCCTCGGCCTGAACGGCGCCACTTCTCCCAACGAAAAACTGAACCTCGCAGGAATCGGAATCGGAGGGCAAGGCGCCAGCGATTTGCGCAACCTGGAAAGTGAAAACATCGTGGCTCTGTGCGACGTGGATTGGAACTACGGGGCACGGATTTTCAAACGTTATCCGAACGCCAAACAATTCAAGGATTATCGGAAAATGTTTGATACCGCCAAAGAGATCGACGGCGTGATTGTGGCCACGCCGGACCATATCCATGCATTCGCATCCATGGCGGCAATCCAGATGGGGAAACATGTCTATTGCGAAAAGCCGCTTACCCACTCGGTGTGGGAGGCCCGGAAGATCGCCTCAGCGGCGCGCGAACATAAGGTTGCAACGCAAATGGGAAATCAGGGGCAGGCATCCGAAGCGACTCGGCGCCTATCCGAGTATATCTGGGGTGGCGCCATAGGAACAGTGCGGGAAGCGCATATTTGGACGGATCGGCCGTCGCGGGGACTTCTTGAGGAGTATTGGCCGCAGGGAATCGATCGTCCCAACGAGACTCAGAACGTGCCCTCGACACTCGATTGGGATCTCTGGCTCGGTCCGGCTCCGTATCGCCCGTATCACCCGGCCTATCTCCCGTTCCGATGGCGCGGATGGTGGGATTTTGGCACGGGAGCTCTCGGTGATATCGGATGTCATTCGTTTGACCCCATATTTCGCGCGTTGAAACTGGAAAGTCCGCTGACCGTGGAGGCATGTTCGACACGAACGAACAAAGAGACCTTCCCGCTTGCTTCGACGGTCACCTATCAGTTCCCCGCCCGGGGTGATCTTGCTCCCGTTCAACTGACATGGTACGACGGCGGCATGCGCCCGCCGCGACCAGAGGAACTCAACGAGGGCGAGACAATGGGAGCTACCGGTGCCCTCCTGGTGGGCAACAAAGGGAAAATCATTCTTCAAGGCCGGGAACCGAAAATTCTTCCGGAATCGAGGCGCAACGAGTTCGAGCCACCGCCAAAAACCATTCCCAGATCGATCGGGCATTACGACGAGTGGGTGGCGGCCTGCAAAGGCGGCGCGCCCGGCGGTTCCAATTTTGATTGGGCAGGGCCTTTGACCGAAACAGTCCTGCTTGGAAATGTCGCTCTGCGCGTTGAATTGCGTGAAAAACTCACCCAGACAAAGCTCCGTTGGGACGCGCCAAACCTGAAGATCACGAACCTCGCGGAGGCAAATCAGTTCCTGCGGCGCGACTACCGCGACGGTTGGAGTCTGTGAGGCGCGCGGGCCGCTGGAAAAGATCGCCCTCTTTCAACTGCCGGGAAAAATCCCAGCTCTGTCAGCAGGCGAGGAAATGAATTGATCAAGGTTCGGAAGCCGGTTCCGGGTCGAATGAGCCAGAATCAGTGCGCCGGACCATTAGCTTCCCGATCAAGAAGCGCTGCCGCGCGGTCACTTCGGAATCCGGTTCAGCGTGTAATAGAATGTGTCATGCCAGATCGGTTCTCCATTGGCACTCTCGATATCCAGCAGTTGGACCGCGGAAACAAATCCGGCCTTCGACCCGTTCAAAACCAAACGAACGCGCAATCCATCGTCGGATACGGAAGCCTGAAGCACTTCGATCTCGGTCGCGCTGTTCGGGTTGCCCTCGTGATCCATCTCAGGCGAACCGTACGCCTGGTGATATTCATAGGTGTATTGCGAGACAAAGTAGTTCTCTACATTGCCGGCGGTCTCTCGGTCGGCAGGCTCTGTAAAGATCAATTCGAATCCATCCGCCGCAGCCCTGACTTCCTTAACCTCAAACGGGGTTTTTCCCGTAAAACTCACTCGATCGAGCGATGCGTCTTTGGGCGCGGACGCAGCCCACGCTCGGTTCTTGAGGCCTCCGGCGTAGAGTTTCCCGTCCGATCCCATCTCCAGCCGGTTCACACCCGAATAGAAACCTCTTGCGAACGGCCACACCGCTCCCTGCCATTCACCATCCACCTTTTCAAGAAACACCCGCATGACGACGGCATTCTGAAAATCACCGACCAACATTTGGCCCATGAACGGACCAAAACGTTCATCGTCGATCGTAACAAATCCGCTGGTGGACGGTGAGAGTTTGCGGGGAAACCAGACTGCCGGCGGAGAGAACTGCGCAGGCGACTTGTATTCAGACTCGGGAGCGGGTGTTCCGGATGGAAACCCATAGAATCTTCCGGCTTGGAGATGGTTTAGTTTGCAGGCGCCAATCCAGTTCCCCTGATTGTCCGCGACGAAAAGATCATCCTCCGGCCCGTAAGTTCCAAATCCATTCGGCGCGCGAAGTCCGCTGCTGAAACCCTCCGCGTTTGAGCCGTCAAGATTCATCCGCAGCGCCCATCCAACATACGGCACATCCCATCGCCCGCGCTGGCCGGTTAAAAACACAAAGAGATTCTTACTCTTATCCAATACGGGGCCGAATGCGAAGGCGTGGTAATTGCCTGTGTACCCCCAATTATCATTGATGGTTTCGAACAAATCCGCCTCACCGTCGCGGTCCGTGTCGGTGACGCGGGTCAGCTCGGCCTTTTGAATCACATAGACTTGTCCGTTGATCACACGCAATCCGAACGCCTCGTTCAGACCCCGGGCAAATCGCCGATAAGTCGCCTCGACAACGGGTCCCGCGGGATTCTCCACAATATAGATCTCTCCCGACCAAGTGCAGACCGCGAGATTTCCGTCGGGAAGCCAATCCATCCCGGTGACCAAGAGCTGAATCTCCTCCGGAAGCGGAAAATGTTCGATTTTGAAGAACTCGTCGCCATGCACACGATTTGGGCCGCTCCGGTCCCCCCCGATTGACCGCGCGTTCCGGTTATCCGTAGCGGTTGAACGATCGAAGGCGCGAATCAAATCCGCCGGAAGCGCCGCGCCCATTTGCCATTTCGCCATCTGTTCAGCGACTGTTTCCGGTGATTTGGCAAGAGCGCTCGCGATATCCACGGACACAGCTATGTCGTGCGCGGGAATCCACAGATATAGCCGCGTTTCATACCCTTCAACGCGCCGCTGCTCGACAATGCTTTCTCCCTTTTTTTCCGCAATCAATTCGACGTCGTATGCCACATCTCCCTCTTGGGCCTTCCATTTCAGCCCGGCCATGCCTCGAACCGCCGCCACCACCGCGTCATCGTTCCGAAGGATGACCGGCGCCACCCCATCTTTGTCAGCCACCCCTGCCCTCCCCATTTCGGCATGAACCAAGTACCAAAGACCGTTGCGGCTTGGACCGATCTCAAGACGGCGCACCACAGCAAGAGAATCCTTGATCAGCACGGATGACGGGCTTTCCGCAACACGCACGGTTTCTCCACTCTCAAGCATCAAATCGTAAAAGAGTGAGACTTTCCCGCCCTTCGAGCTCACGCCACGAAAATCAGCGCTGCGAACGTAAACCGCGGAATCCAAGGACCGCGGACCAGATCCAAGCCATGGATTCAACAGCGGCATCGTCCACTGGGAAATGCCATCGAAAGTGCATACAAACGGCGACTTCGTTCCGGTGAACGGAGGGCCGAACAGATTCAGACTGGCGCCCCTCCAAACGGTATGTGTCCTCAACAAATGGACATCGAACGCGAGATGCAAATCCGCAGCCAACGGGATCACAATGCTGCGGCTCGATTCCGCCATCGGCGCCCGTCTGAATGGAAGATCCGCGGCGTCACGCATCGGAACCATTGCTCGCGACTCGATACTCGTCATAAGAGACACGAGATTCCCGAGCACAAGCGCAATCACAAAACACTTTGTTATGCGAGCCGAACCTGGAGGTTCATGTGAAGACTTGTCTGAAATTCGCATGAGGCCTAAACTCGCCCGTCGAGCACCGCTGGCAAGCTCAAAGTTGATTCATCGCGGCCAGTTGCCGTGAAACAGCTCGACCTTCAACGAATCCTGTCATCTCAGAAACGGTTTGTTTTGATTTCGCCTCTTGCTTGCTGGTTCTACCCCCGATGACATTCAAAGACGGGCATAGTATCGTGTGGACTCCCCTGTCAGTCCGTCACCGGTGTTGGTTGCTCGCATTTCGCCAGAAACGGCCAAGATGCAAAAACCGACATCCGCCAAGGTTTTCATGACATCAAACGACCCAAGCTCAGCGACCCGGCCCACGGGGCGCAACGATTGCAACCGCGACGCTCACGCCGGGTTCGCTGCAGCGCATGGTAGGCGGCATGTTTAGAATGTCCATCTGTGTCCTGTTTCAAATGTCTCTCATCACTTCTTCCGCGGCGGCTGTCCCACTCGGGCTCTCACGTCAGCCGGGACTCCGTAATCTTCAAGGAATGTCTTGGACCACGAAAGCTGCATGGCGTCACGCTGGATGACGACGAAATGGACACGCTCCGCAGCCTCGTCGAGCAACTGAGTCCTGCTCCTGGCCTGCCCGTCGTCCTGAGCGGACGAACCAACCGCTCGGTCGAAGGCACTCAATGCTTCGAGAGAAGCGACCATCTTTTTGCATCCTGCGAAATAGGCTGCGCCGGCCTCTTGCAGGATTTCAGCGGCCAGCGGGTTATCTGGACCAATGAACATGACTGGTGCGCTCCATGCCGCCATATCAACGACCAAGCTCAGGCACGCCGGACTCACGACTTCAGGCGACAAGACTCGCGTCAACCGGCGTTGCCTGGAGCGCTTTGTTGGCTGATATTTTGCCGTCGATCGATCCAATACTCCGGCTCCCGGTGGCCATGGGCAATCGCCAGAATCCAAACCGTCTCGCCCGTTCGCAGGTAAGCAACATAGTATGGAAATGCTTTCAGATTGACGCGCCGATACCCACCTGAACGCAGCCGCGGCACATCCGCATGCTCGACGATCCAACCAATATGGTGGTCAACTTCATCTCGAAATCGCCGCCCAAGGCCCGCCTGCCGGTCCTCGTAATTGGCGGTGGCATCATCGAACTCGTCCGCCGCTTGGGGCAGAACGACAATCCTCATGATCTTAGCCGCTGATCAATACGAGCCAAAACCTGCTCGTAAGGAATGCCCTCGACTCGCCCTTCTTGGACGGCGCGCACACGGGCCTGAATCTCCGCGTCCCACGCGGCTTCCACATCCGCGTCCGAACCTGGATCATCGAGATCCATCAAAATGCGCGCCAATGCCAGTCGCTGGTGTCGGGGCAATTGGATCGCCTCGCGCGTGACTTCTTCCAGTGCCATGCTCATGGCAAAAGATTATCGAGCACCGCCCGGATGTCGAGTACGCTCAGTCAGCCAACGTGGAGAGGACCGATGAGCGGCCCTACGGAACTGTTGAAATTCAATATGCGCGTGCTGGCCGCTCATTCGGTCACTCGATTTGTTCGGAGATTCTTATCGAGCGTCAACTGAACTGTCTTGCGAAATGCCAGTCATCGTAATGAGGGGCAAGATATGAATCTTATCGTCCTCTGTGGATACGATAACTGCCGTGCCTTTTCTGGTGAAAGAGATGAAATCCCGGTGGGGCACAGCGTAGTCCTTACCGTCGGCCATCGATATCACAAACGGCCTATTGCTGTCGATAGCGCTGTGAATGTTCTCTCTTGTCATAAGCCCTAATATGTAAGGAATTGTCAGGAGTTCAATGGAAATACGAACCCTCCGAACGATCAAGCTCACCGACCGCCGCCCGGACCGGGACGTGATGAGGCCAAATCGCTCCGGACAATCCAGAACTTAGGCCGTAAAGGGGTCGGACAGATAAAATAAGAATTGACGGCCCTCTCCAGGGTTGAGAGACCGCGGCAATGCAC
>JAQBVM010000023.1 GCA_027623095.1 Verrucomicrobiota bacterium | reverse complement strand
TTCGTTCGATCCACTTCTGATTTCCCCCCTGGCGATAATCGAATTTCGATGCGTCGCTCCGAACGCCAAACGCTTCCCCGATTATCGTTCGGAAGCAATTTTGGTAGTTCAGGAAGGTTCGCAGCCTCAGATAGCCGGTGTCCTTCACGGCGCTGAGAAATTGGCCAACGCTCAGATCGAGCCGGGGCGCGGCGTCTGATTCCGGCTTGAACTTCCCCAGCGTCGCGTCCCATCCGTTGGCTTTCAGGAAAACGTAAATGTCCCGGGCTTTGATCGCAGCCGCAGCTTGGTTTGCTGTGTCGAGGTTGAACCATGCTTCCTTGCAGACGTGGAACAGCCGGACTTGCCACGTTGGGATTTCCTCGACCTTGCCATTACGAGAAACGAAGGAGCGTTTCTTCAGTCGAGAGAGCCAGAAATCTTGATGCGTTTTGGGAAGCTTGGACAACTTTCGGCGTTTGTCTGTCCGGTTTGTCTGTCCGGTTTCTGTCCGGTATTTCGAGTTCTGAAGTGTCATAAACTGTTCTTTCGTAAGGTGAGTATATGCCTGCTAATACAGCCTTAAACCCGCGTTATCATTGAACGAAAGCGAATTTAGGCGAACAGTTGAGAACGGTCAATGTGAGAACTACGGATCAGAAGGTTTCAGGTTCAACTCCTGATGGGTGCGCCATTCTTCTGGAACAGCTGCTCTGAATGAGGTCAAACCCATCCTCCGCAGATCCACCTGAGAGGGGGCGCCGACTCTCAACTCTTTTGGTGGGGCGACACTCCGGACCGCAGTTGGCTGAAACCCGAATCTTACCAGTTGCAAGGTTCATCCTTAGTAGCTCTCGTGAAATCACCGGCCTCAGCGCTCCTCTCTTCAATCCGATGAAGACGAAGCAGCGGTTCAGGCGTGTCCTCGTTCAGGTTCTTTTCACCAAACCGCATCTTGACTCACCTCCGCAGCTCCATTTAATGGACCGATGACTCTCCTTCCGATCGCTATTCGAGGATCTGTGGCACTGCTAACCGCAATCCTGATTCCGGTCGCTTCAGCAAGAGTAGTTCGCATTGAACTCACGAGCCGCCAGCCCATCCTCGAGGGTAAGAGTTTTGGACTCGCCGGTTCGTACGAAAAACTTGCCGGCGAACTCCACTTCGCAGTTAACCCGAAGAATCCGGCAAACCGCGTCATTGCCGACATCGACAAAGCGCCAACCAACGATCAGGGCGACGTGGAGTTTTCGTCTGATTTTTTCATGATACAACCGGCCAATCCCGATCGGGGAAACAAGACGGTCCTTTACGAAGTGAGCAACCGCGGTGGCAAGGGAATGCTTGGCTTTTTCAATTTCGCGAGCGGAAGTCTCAATCCCGAAGAGGAAACGCACTTCGGAGATGGGTTCCTTTTGCGCGAAGGTTATACCCTTCTCTGGATCGGCTGGCAATTTGACCCGCCGCCGCGCGACGGATTGATGCGGTTACACGCGCCTGTCGCGACGGACAATGGCAATCCAATACGAGGGCTGGTGCGAAGCGATTTTGTGGTGGCCGATCGCGAGGAATTCCATTCCTTGGCTGATCGCTCTCACATTCCGTACGCAGTGGCCGATCCAAACGCGCCGGGCACACAGTTGACCGTTCGGGATTCAGCAGAGGCGAAACCGCGTCTAATTCCAAGATCGGAATGGAAATTTGCTCGTGCCGAAAACGGCAAACCTGTCACCGATACCGGGCATGTATTTCTTGAGGGCGGATTCGTCCCGGGAAGAATCTATGAGGTCGTTTACCTTTCGGAGAACCCGACTTTAGTGGGACTGGGCTCCGCGGCAGTGCGGGACGCGGTTTCATATCTGAAATATGGAGGAAGAGAGAATAACACGATTCCAGGCGGAAGGCTCGAGCGTGCGATCGGATTCGGCATCTCCCAAAGCGGTCGCTTCCTGCGCACCTTTCTCTATTACGGATTCAACGAAGACGAAAGTCGTCGCAATGTCTTTGATGGAATGTTGTCGCACGTTGCGGGCGGCGGGCGCGGAAGCTTCAATCACCGATTTGCACAGCCGTCGCGGGACGCTCATCCGTTCATGAACTTCTTTTATCCAACCGACATCTTTCCGTTCACCGACAACGAACAGCTCGATCCGGAAACCGGAATTTCCGACGGTTTAATGAAGCGACAGAAGCCCGAGTTCCGGCCAAAAATCTTTTACACCAATTCATCCTACGAATACTGGGGACGCGCCGCTTCGTTAATTCATACGTCCGTGGATGGCGAACGCGACGCCGCGATTCCCAGCAGCTCCCGTATCTACCTTTTCTCAGGTTCACAACACGGGCCATCCGGATTTCCTCCCGCACGTTCCATCGGCGAACAGTTAAACAATCCGATGGATTTCCGATGGTCCATGCGAGCGCTGCTGAGCGCGATGAATCGATGGTGCCACGATGATGCCACGCCGCCGGCAAGCCGTTACCCGAGAATCGACGACGGCACGCTTGTCTCTCCTGACAATCTCGGATTTCCAAACATACCTGGCGTCCGGTTTTCGTCGCGACTGCACAAGGCGTATCGGGTAGATTACGGTCCCGAATTCCGCTTGAACGGGATTGTTACCCTGGAACCGCCTCGGATCGGTTCCGCGTTTCCAATGAAAGTGCCCGCCGTGGATCCGGACGGAAACGAGGTGGCCGGCGTAAAGATGCCGGAAATGTTTGTGCCACTGGCGACTTACACGGGCTGGAACCTCTTCCACTCGCGGTCAGGGCCAACAAACGAGATCTCCAGCATGGCCGGTTCGTATATTCCGTTTCCCGTTTCTGAAACCGAACGCGCAGTTCGGAACGATCCCAGGCAATCAATCTCCGCCCGGCATCAGAGCAAAACGGAGTATCTCGGGCGAATTGCGACCGCAGCGATGGACCTGATCGGCGACCGGCTGCTATTGGCGGAAGATATGCCAGCGATCATGCGGAATGCAGCGCGGCATTGGGATTATCGAGTCACGACCGCAAGCAAATAGAGGCAAATGGCGGCATGACGGCGTCTGCCGACCGCAACCTCCTTCCGCAACGGCCTTCTCCAAATCTCATCCGCAGGCTTTGTATCGGAACGCTCTTCCACGGACCAGGCGGAGTGACGGACTCTCTTTTCTGGTTACCGCTACAGCAACAGTTCGGAACCGCTTGAAACGGGCGCGCGCGGATCGGGAAATGGAAGTGAGTCCGTGACAACAAGACGGCTCAACAGAGATCGGACTGACCTTCCTTCATTTGCGATTTCAACTGTTTTGCCGCCATGGCATAGCCTCCATCGCCCCCGTCAATAAAATGAATGTGATCGCCATCCTGGATGCTTTCCACAAAGCAAGTCATGAGGCAGGTGGGTGATTCGAAAAGCCCGAAGTAAACCTTTCCTTGCAGCCGGAGGTTTTCAAGAAAGCCCCTTATCCGTTCCACTTGCTCCTCCGAGCAATCGACGATCATTCGTAACAGGTCGTCGAACTTGCGGAAATCGGAGTGTGACGGAATTGCTCGCGCATAGTGGTCTGTGGCGGGATTCAAGGGCAAGCGAAGCCTGAAAACCAATTGGCAAAAAAGGATTTCACAAATCCGCGACAGAAAATCGCGGCTGAAAACCGACCTGTGATAGCGAATCTCATCCCGAACGCATTGGAGGAACGACTTATAGGCCATGCCGGCATAGGCCGCCGGGTTTGCGGAATCCAAGCTTCCTTCAAAAACGCTCTCAAGGAAATCGACAACTTCTTTCAAGGTGGACTCCTGAAACTCGGGGCGCGCGGCCACCAGCAGCGACAGAATGCGTCCTCGCCGGTTTGAAATTGGGCGCCAGCGGCAGGAAAGTCCTTGCATGCTGGGCTCCCGCAGTTCGCCTTCGATCTCGTATTTCCCCGCCTCAGCCTTGATCAGCTTCTCCGCGACGGTCAGGCCTCCACCTCGGAAAAACGCGATCGAGCGTCCTTTGGTGATTTCAAATTTCGCAATCTCGACGCTTCCACCGCGGCTGTGAACTTCTGACATTGGGACCGCCCCCGCGCGGAGTTCCAATCCAAAGGTGCTCTTCGAGAGGGATTTCAACCCCATCAAGGAGGCCTTTACCCGTTCGATGTATTCGTCCGGCACGAGCACCGTCGCCCCATCTCCACCGAAAACGAACGGAAATTCAAATCGTCCCAGCACATTCTGGATCACCGCAATCGTCGCAGCGCCCACGGTATTGACATCCTTGTACCTCCCCGCTTCGATGGCTTTTGTCGATCCCTTGACATCGGTGATGACGATGTGCCAGTCATCAGGGAACTCATGATATCGGTCCCGTTCCACTAGACTGGAAAACCGATTAAACGACGGAATGCCTCCGTAAAAGTGTTTTGTAGGTTCCAGGGGATTTGCCATATCGTTTCGCCCTGTCGAAGCGGAGCGGATAGATTCTTCCCGAACGTCCTAGCATTTGTCAATAAGCGTCAAAAGTAGATTCGGAACTTTCTTGCGGCAGTCGAGAGTCGAGGAAGGCCGGTCGCGGACATTGAGGAGGGTTACATATCAACCACATCGTGCATTCTGGCGAATCTTTCAATGAAGCTTGGAAGAAGCCTGACGTGGAACCCGGCCACAGGCAGAGTGGTTGAAGATGAGGAAGCAAACCGCCTTCTCCAACGGCCTTATCGAGGTTCTTGGATTCACCCGGATTCCGAACAGAGTGTGATGCTCCTCGCGGTTCAGCCCCGATATTCGTTTGAATACCTAACTCTCAATCACGTTAATCTCGACCGGCTCAACGCTCACACCAAGTTTCTCCAGCCATTTGATCACTTCTTTGATGATCGACCGTTTCCCTTGCATTTCCAGGCAAACGATTCCGATTTCGTCGGTGATGCTCGCTTGCCGAACGTTGGTTATGACCTCGAATCGCTGACTGAGTTGCCAAATCACCGGCGTGGTGATCAATCGAGGAGGGTACATAAGCCAGAGCCGAGTGGTTTGATCTTGATCAGACCGAGTAACCGATCTCTTCTTAAGCTCGCGTCTCGATTTGGACTGAGACTTCTCTTTCGCGGGTGGCACGGATGGCATATCGATTCAATCCAGGATTACCCGCCGGCTATTGCCGGAATGATGCTAATTTCATCCCCGTCTTTGATCTGAGTCTCTTGGTCCTGAAGAAAGCGGATATCTTCCTCGTTCACATACACATTAACAAACCGGCGCACAGTTCCCTTCTCGTCCAACAAGCGCTCCTTGATACCCGGGAATCGCTGTTGGAGTTCCGCGATAACATCGGCGACCGTTCCCGCAGAAACTTCAATGACCTCCTCGTCGCTGGTTAGCTTTCGCAAAGCGGTCGGAATTCTTACATTCGCAGGCATAAAACTCAGTGGCTTATCCGTTCACTTGTTCGTCAGCGTTCAAAAGAGTCTCGAACTCGCGGAGACTTGGCTTGATTTCTCGGGTTCGCCCAACACAATTCACAACCGCGTCCAACGTCTTCAGGCCGTGTCCGGTAATACAAAGGACCGCCGAATCATTGGCTGGAATCGTTCCTCTTGCAATTAGTTTCTTTGCGACTCCAACGGTCACCCCACCCGCAGTCTCCGCAAATATCCCTTCGCACTGCGCCAGCAAGCGGATTCCCTCGCGAATCTCGTCGTCCGACACATCCTCGGCAGATCCGCCAGTGTCTTTCATTACTCTAAGCGCATAGAAGCCGTCGGCGGGTGTCCCAATCGCAAGCGATTTGGCAATTGTGTTCGGTTTAACCGGCTTGAAAAAATCCATGCCAGCCTTTTGCGCAGTCGAAATCGGTGAGCATCCAGTAGCCTGAGCGCCATGCACTTTGTACTGCGCCTCAGCAACCAGCCCAAGTTTGATAAGTTCTTGATAGCTCTTATGAATCTTTGTCAATAACGAACCCGAAGCCATGCATACGACGGTATGCCGAGGGATCTCCCAGCCCAACTGTTCAACAATCTCGAACCCCATGCTCTTAGACCCTTCCGCATAGTAGGGGCGCATGTTAACGTTCACAAATGCCCAGCCGAATTTTCCGGCGATCTCGGCACAAAGCCGGTTTACCTCGTCGTAATGCCCTTTGATTCCAATCACGTTCGCGCCGTAGATGAGAGAGTTGACGATCTTCCCCTCTTCCAAGTCCGCCGGAATGAACACGTATGCTTTAAGCCCGGCGGCAGCGGCATTGGCTGAAACGGAATTGGCGAGATTCCCGGTTGATGCACAAGCAACCGTTGTGAACCCGAGCTCCCGGGCCCTGCTAAGTGCTACGCTCACCACGCGATCTTTGAACGAGAGAGTCGGATAGTTAACCGTGTCGTTCTTAATCCAGAGTTCCCGAATGCCAAGATGTCGGGCCAATCGATCTGCCCGCACTAGAGGAGTAAACCCTACCTGAAAACCCACTGTCGGATCGCCGGCAATCGGAAGCAGCTCACGGTAACGCCACATCGTCCTGGGCCTCGATTCAAGCGCCGCCTTGGTCAATGTTTTGCGCGCACGATCATAGTCGTAAACAACTTCAAGCGGCCCAAAGTCAAACTCGCAGACATGAGTCGCTTCGAGAGGATACTCTCGACCGCATTCACGGCACTTTAGGGCCTTCATAAAGCACTTATTCTTCTCCATAGCTCACTCCGTGCATCCAAGCTTCAAGGCAATAAAAAATCCCCTTCTCATTCGACAATAAGAAGAGGATGACACCGTGCGAACTCTCTTCTCATCTTTCCCGAGACCCATATCTCTCGGGCTGGATTTGGCACCTGGCCGCTGAAAGTCGCTTTCCAGCCGGTAGCCGTGGCATTATCGGGCCAGTCCCTACACCACTCTGAATGAGACCGTTATATCAACGAATACGGATACAAACAAAACAACTTAGTAATCTACTCAGATTTCGATTCTGATTTATCCTCGGTGACAGCGGCCCGAGGTGCCGAAGTTTCGGATTCCTGCGGACTTGCCTGCCTGTCGCTTCCCGCAGCACTTTCCACCCACTCGATAATCGCCATTTCCGCAGCGTCGCCTTGACGCCGGTGAAGCTTCATTATCCGAGTGTAGCCGCCCGGCCTTTGCTTGAATCCAGGCGCAATTTCGTCAAAAAGAATTCGGATAACGTCGGTCTTGCGAGCCTGCTCCACTTGCGCCTTCGTCTTGAGAAAATGCCGGCTATGATGTCTCAATCGCGCGGCAGCAAGCCGACGATCGTGAATAGTACCGCTCTTTCCGAGAGTAACCATCTTCTCCGCAACGGGCCGTGCGGCCTTAGCCTTGGCGAGAGTCGTCGTGACGCGATGATGGCGAATCAGACTGGAAACCAAATTGGCGAGCATCGCGTTGCGATGACTCCCAGTGCGTCCCAATTTGGCGGTTCTTTTTTGATGTCGCATGAAAAATTCTATCTATTTATTCAGTCTTCGCCTCTTCCTTTGGCGCTTCGAGTAGCGCCGGGTCAATATTCATCCCCAAAGAAAGGTCAAGGCTGGTAAGTTTATCTTTAATCTCGTTGAGTGATTTCTTTCCGAAATTGCGGTATTTTAACATTTCCGCCTCGGTCTTCATCGCCAATTGACCTACGGTCGTAATATTCGCGTTGTTCAGACAATTTGCCGCGCGAACGCTCAACTCGATCTCATTGACGCTCATGTTCAGGAGTTTCCGCTGACGCGCCTTTTCATCATCCTGCTTGTCGGCGACTTCCTCGAACTCAACAGCGTTTTTGTCATAACCAACGAACACATCCAAGTGATGCTGCAGGATCGCGGCAGCCTGGGTCAACGCGTCATCGGGCGAAACTCGACCATCAGTCCAAATCTCAATCAACAACCGATCATAATCGGTGCGTTGTCCAACCCGAGCGCTCTCAATCGAGTAGCGAACCCGAGTGACGGGAGAAAAGAGAGAATCAATCGCGATCACGCCAATAGGTTGGTCCGGCTTCTTGTTCTCGTCGCTAGGGCAGAATCCCCTTCCCACTTTAACCTCCAACTCCATCAGAAACTTTTTCTTCTTGTCCAAAGTGCAAATTAATTGCTTTGGATTTACCAACTCAAGATTCTGATTGAGCGAAATATCTCCCGCAGTAATGGGACCATCCTTATTAACAGATAGTATAACAGTCTGCGCCTCGCGACTGTGCGCCTTGAGCAAGACTTTCTTCAAATTCAAGATGATATCGGTAACATCTTCCACCACTCCGTCGATCGTGGTAAATTCGTGCATCGCACCATCGATCTTAATCGACGTAACGGCTGCACCCTCGAGAGAAGATAATAAAACCCTCCTCAGCGAATTTCCAATCGTGTGCCCATAACCGGTCTCGAATGGTTCGGCTGTGAACTTGGCATAAGTGTCCGTCGCGGTTGATTCTTCCTTGGTCAACCGTTTGGGCATTTCAAATCGACCTAAACGTACTGGCATAATATCTTTCCGACAACTTTAACCTGACACAAACACCCAATTCCCGACAAGGAGGTTTGAATCCATATATTTGTCTTAGTCACTTTACAGTGACAGTTATCTGTTTTTATCGGGAATAAAACTCGACCACGGTCTGTTCGTTAGCAATCGGCTGTATGTCCACCCGAGTTGGCAAACGCAGCAATGTGCCGCGGAACGCGTCGCGGTTAACCGAAAGCCAATCTGGCACCACACGGCTTGTAGATGCTTCGAGGTTCCGTGTACTCATTTGGCGGGAAACACTCGTCTCCTTGATCTCCACAACATCATTTACTTTGAGAGCGTAGGACGGGATATCGACTTTGTGCCCGTTAACTTTAACATGCCCGTGCGCGACCATTTGGCGGGCACTGGCACGTGTGGTTCCAAAACCAAGTTGATAAACTACATTATCCAAGCGCGTCTCAAGAATCTGAAGCATCGTCTCGCCTGTAATTCCGCGTTGCCTAAGAGCACGCTGATATACGCGTCGGAACTGCTTTTCCAAAAGCCCGTAGTAATACCGGAGCTTCTGCTTTTCAATCAAACCGAGCGCATATTCCGTGTGCTTCCTTCGTGACTTTGGTCCGTGCATACCGGGAGGGTAGTTCTTCCGTTCCAGGTATTTCGACGGCCCGAAGATGGGAGTTCCAAACCGGCGGCTGATTCTTGTTCGAGGTCCTGTGTATCGAGCCATAGGGAATTTCGCGTAGTATTCGATTAAACTTCTGGGATCGTATTAGACGCGGCGCTTCTTGCGCGGCCTGCATCCATTATGGGGAACCGGCGTCACATCCTTAATGGCGGAGATTTCCAAGCCGATCGCCTGTAGAGCCCGAATTGCGGACTCGCGACCTGAACCAGGCCCTTTTACCTTCACCTCGACCTCCCGCAATCCATGTGACATTGCTTGGCGGGCCGCATCCTGTGCAACCTGTTGCGCTGCAAAAGCAGTGCTTTTCCTGGAACCACGGAAACCCACTTTCCCGGAGCTAGACCAACCGAGAGTATTCCCGTGCATATCCGAAATTGTCACCAAAGTATTGTTAAACGTGGCCAGAATGTTTGCGATTCCTACTGCGACATTCTTCGAACCCTTGGCTTTGATGATCTTTTTGGAAGCAGGGTCTTCCCCAAGTAACTCAGCCGCAGTCGGAGCCGCTGCAGCAGCTTGGATAGTCGCAACGGTTTCTTCTTCTTTCGCGCCCGCTTCACTTGCCGACTGTTTCTTCTTAGCCTTCAGAGCCTTAGGCTCCGTTAGAGAGCCCGATTCGGACCCTGCGCGTTCGGATGCCGTCTTAGTCGGACTCGACGCGGGTTTGGGAGAAGGCTCAGCAGCCCCAACCTCGGTTTGCTTTTGCTTCGGAGCGTCTTCTTCACCCAAAACTTCACTTTTTTCAAGAGAAGGCGGTTGTTCGGATTTCGCTTGTTTTTTGGAAGCGGTTTTTTTCGGCTTTGATGATTCGGCCATTGAAAGATTTGGAATTAAAGGTTTCTTAAGGTCACCGCGACTTTTTCCGACTAGTGCTTGCCGGCCTTGGCATTGGGATTTCGTTGCACACCGACAGTCTTGCGCGGACCTTTGCGCGACCGAGCGTTAGTCTGAGTTCGCTGCCCACGAACCGGAAGTCCGCGGAGATGGCGAGTACCGCGATACGACTTGATCGATTGCAACCGTTTCAAGTTCATACCGTGTTCGCGGCGCAAATCTCCTTCGATTATATATTTCCCATCCTGGATCGCGTGGGCTATCTGAGATAACTGCTGCTCATCCAGATCCTTTGCCCGAATGCTGAAATCTATGCCTGCCGACTTGAGAATGGCTACAGAGTTCACCGGTCCAATGCCATAAATATATCTTAACGCGATATCGATTCGTTTGTGGTTCGGAATGTCCACACCAAGGATGCGTGCCATATTAGCTGCCTTTCGTTTAACCTTGCCGCTGTTTATGACGTGCGTTTGTGCAAATCACGCGGATCACGCCCTTGCGTCGAATGATTCTGCAATGTTCGCAAAGTCTTTTTACTGATGCTCGAACTTTCATAAAAAAATAAACAAGTTTAGCCAGCCTGCATTCTCAACTGGCAGTTTTCCGGACATGTCAGAATCTCCGGCTCCGACTCCGTAATCAACACTGTATGTTCAAAATGGCCTGAAACATTGCCATCTTTCGTAACTACTGTCCACCCGTCACGAAGAATCTCAACATCGGCGGACCCCGCATTCACCATCGGTTCAATCGCCAACGTCATTCCGGCCCGAAGACGCGGAGACGATTTGTTTTCCACAAAATTCGGAACCTGCGGTTCCTCATGCATTGACCGACCAACCCCGTGACCGACAAATTCGCGGACCACACTAAACCCATTTCCTTCCACGTAATTCTGGATCGCTCGTGAAATGTCAACGACACGGTTTCCCGGCAAAGCCTGACCGATCCCTTCATACAACGATTTTTCCGTCACATCAATCAGCTTCTGAGCTAACACGTCACAACCACCAACCGCAATCGTTCGAGCATTGTCGCCGATGAACCCTTCATACGAAACACCCACATCTATGCTGATAATGTCACCAAATTGAACTCTCCGATCACCCGCTAACCCATGAACCACTTCGTTGTTCACCGACAGACAAACATGACACGGGTATTTTCGGTATCCCAAAAATGCACTCTTTCCACCGTAGTTTTTAATTCGGGCTGCGGCATAGTTGTCTATATCTCGTGTGCTCATCCCCGGAGCTATTGCAGCGCATACTTCCCTCAAAACGACGCTGGCAACTCCGCCAGCCGCTCGCATTCCACACGCCTCTCGCTCGTTTTTCAATATGATCATGCGTTCCAGACTCCAGAACCAGCTCTGGGCGGCCTTCAATCCGATAAAGCGCTCGTCTTGTTATGATCCCGCTTCAATTCTGTCAATGAACAGTTGAATAATCCAATCTCGTGATACAATCCGAGTTCACTCGAAATCTCTCATGGAACATATCAGGCAGCATTCGTCTAGTCTCGTAAGCCATTCCAGAATCGTGCAAATTATTGAAAGCCTGCTTTCATCAAATTCATTTAACCCGCAGTAAGTTAGAATCGCCCTTTTATACGGCCCTTTTTCAAAAACCCATCGTAATGACGCATTAGAAGATGTGATTCCATTTGCCTCATCGTATCAAGCATCACACCAACCGAGATAAGGATACTTGTTCCACCAAAAAACTGTGACACAGTGCTGGGAATATTGAAGAATTCACCCATGAGCATTGGCATAATCGCAATGACGGTCAAAAATATTGCTCCAGCTAGAGTAATCCGGCTCATCGTCCTGTGAAGAAAGTCACTTGTCGCCTGACCTGGACGCACGCCCGGTATATACCCGCCGTATTTCTTTAAATCATCCGAGATCTGGAGTTCGTTAAACTGTGTAGCAACCCAAAAATAGGAAAAGAAAAGAATCATAAATGCGTATAGCAAATAGTAAGCAAGCTGTCCTTGAGTCAGCTGACGCCCAACTTCTTCGAAGAATTTGATATTTGAAACCTGCCCAAGTTTTAAGAAAACCATGGATGGAAACATGAGAATTGCCTGTGCAAAGATGATCGGCATCACACCCGCATAGTTTACGCGCAAAGGCATAAACGAGCTGCCACCCGCGTAAACCTTTCGCCCAACTGCTCGTTGAGCGTATTGAACAGGTATCTTCCTTTGGGCCTGCGTCACGGCAACAACACCAGCAATAACCGCCAGCAAAAGCAGCACCAAGGCAATTCCATGGAATAGATTAAATGGGGACGTGATGCCTTCCGGTGGAAAAAACATCGTGTATAACGATGAACCTGCTAGTGGAAGCTCTGAAACAATCCCTACTGTAATAATTAACGAAATACCATTTCCGATTCCGCGTTCCGTGATTTGCTCGCCTAACCACATCAGTAGCAACGTTCCAGTCGTTAAGACAAGAATCGTCTGAACGCGATACCACCAAATATTATCAACAACGATCAACTCACCCGTGAATCCATTGAACATCTGTCCCGGATTTTCCCATCCTAAAGTCATTAGTGTCCCATGCCCTAAACACAGCAGCACAGTAAGATACCGACCATATTGAATGATCTTTGCCCTCCCGCCTTCCTCACGCACAAGCTTACTAAGAGTGGGGACTACGGCACTGAGCAATTGCACAATGATTGTTGCCGTTATGTACGGCATGATTCCTAACGCACCAATCGCACAATTCTGAAGCGCTCCTCCAGTGAAAAGATTGTACATGCCGAGCAGGGAATTATCCATCTGGTTCGGGTTTGCGTCAAAATGCGCGCGCAGCGCTGACGCGTCCAATCCGGGAACAGGGATCCAGGCAATGACCCTGCAAATCGCCAATACAAGAAGTGTAAAAATGATCCGCGATTTAAGCTCGGGAATCTTGAAACAATTGGCGAACGTATTAGCGATCGTGGAAAGCATTTTGACCTGTCTAAGAAAAACCTACGCCGTTTTGGTTGGCACCTTCTTGGACAATGCGACTTCGCACACTCCACCCAGTTTCTCGATCTTAGCACGCGCCGAAGCGCTAAAAGCATCAACCGCCACGGTTAGTTTCTTGCTCAGTTCTCCTTTTCCAAGAATCTTAATCCGCAGCACTGGTCCGTTGACGAGGCCCTCTTTCCGCATGAGCGTCGCGTCAACGCGAGTGCCTTCGTCGAAAAGATTTAGATCATTCACATTCACCGGAGAATATCGAACGGTATGTCGAGCGTTGTTAAACCCTCGCTTGGGAAGCCTTCGGATGAGCGGCATCTGGCCACCCTCAAATCCAACCCGAATCGAACTTCCAGACCGAGCTGATTGTCCTTTTCCGCCTCGGCCGCTTGTTTTTCCTCTCCCACTCGATTCACCTTGACCGAGACGTTTCCGGCGATGTTTCGCGCCTGGCCGAGGCTGCAAATTGTGTAATCGCATATGCTAGTTGGGTGAAACAGTTTCGTTAACGTCAGGCTTAGGTTCCTCGATGGTTTTCTGAGGAACAACGATTTCCGGCTTTTTTAAGCGACTGGTCAGACCTCGCAACTTAAGAATATCCTCCCGTAATCGAAGGCTTTGCAGTGCCGTCAATGTCGCTTTTGCCACATTTGCAGCGTTTTTTGACCCCAGTGACTTTGTTAGTACATCCTTGATACCAACCGATTCGATAACCGCTCGAACTGTCTTTCCGGCAATTACACCCGTCCCAGGTGACGCAGGTCGCAGCAGCACTCTTGCACCGCCGTATCTGGAAAGTACTTCATGAGGAATAGTTGAGTTGCGAAGAGAAACCTGCACCATATGCCGCCTAGCATCTTCGCTGCCCTTTCGAATCGCATCCGCCACCTCACCCGCTTTTCCAAGTCCAATTCCAACGCGACCGCGGCGATCGCCGACAACGAGCAAAGCACTGAAGCTGAATCGACGACCACCTTTGACAACTTTTGACGAGCGGTTGATGAAAACTACTTTTTCGCTCAATTCGTTCGGATCTCTTCCTTCACCCGATCCGCCCCCGTCAGATCGATTTCGACGACCTGGTCCACGCCCATATCCTCGCCCGCCTGCGCGCCCGCCTGATTCAAATCCTGTTTTCGCTTGTTCAGCCACGACAATGTTCTCCTAATCTAAATTAAAACTTTAGCCCTGCTTCTCGCGCGGCATCCGCCAGCGCTTTAACTTTTCCATGATAACTGGCGGCACTTCGGTCGAACACGACGTGTTCAACACCTTTGCTCTTGGCCGTCTCAGCCGCGATTTTGCCAATCTTCGTCGCGCTCACAACGTTGGCACCAAGTTTTTCCCGTTCCGGAATCGATTTCTGCAGAGTTGAGACTGAGGCCAGCGTAACACCCAGATCATCGTCAATAATCTGAACATATATGTTCTTACCGGTGAACTGAACGCTCATCCGTGGACGTTGACGAGTCCCTGCTATCTTTTTGCGAATCCGCCACCGGCGCCGCTGCAAAAGCTTGTTTTTTTTGTCTGCTCTCATGGTTTTAGAACCACAGGTTTTGCCGTACTCATACTAGACGAAATTTCGACCATTCAGATACTTTGGGCTTCCAAGTCAAAGGAATCCTGAACTAAAGTTTTTATTGAACTGTCTTACCCTCCTTGCGAAGTACCTTTTCACCCACGTACCGAACACCTTTTCCTTTGTAGGGCTCAGGTGGATAGTAACTTCGAATCTCCGAAGCAACCTGGCCAACCAACTGTTTACTTGGTCCTTCAACGGTCAACTTGGTGTTATCCTGAACGGAAACTTTCACCTGATCGGGTATAGGGTATAGAATCGGGTGGGAATATCCCAGGCTAAGATTGACACACTTTCCCTGCACGGCAGCCTTGAAACCGACCCCCTGAATCTCAAGTTTCATCACATACCCATCAGAGACTCCCTTCACGAGGTTAAACAAAATCGACCGGCTCAGCCCGTGAAAAGCTCTAGCCTCGGAATCGTCTCCTTCACGGTTCACAAGGATCCTTTTGGCGTCCACCGTCAACGAAATTCGCCTCGGTAAATCAAAATCGAGCTTACCCTTCGGTCCTTCTACCAAAACTTTCCGCCCTGCGATCTTAACTTTGACTGCTGCGGGTAGAGGGATCGGAATCTTTCCTATTCTTGACATAAATTTCCTACCAAACAAAACAAAGCACTTCGCCTCCGACATTCTGTTTTTGGGCCTCGAAACCAGTCATAACACCTTTGGGCGTCGAGACAATCGCTGTACCCAAACCTCCTAAAACGCGAGGAACCACTTTCGCTCCGAAGTATCGGCGGAGTCCTGGTGAACTGACTCTCCGCAGGCCTTCAATCACACCTTTTCGCCCTTGGTATTTCAGCTTTAAGCGCAGTTTCTTGATTGGCCCCCCTTCGATCGAACAATCGGCGATATACCCCTCGCGCTTGAGGACCTGGGCGATACTTTCCTTCATTCTCGAGTGCGAAAACTCAACAAGTGGGAGCGACGCTCGGCTGGCGTTACGAATACGAGTCAACATGTCTGCAATCGGGTCAGTCATAGAAATCACCAGCTAGCTTTTGTCACTCCGGGAATCAATCCATTAAGCGCGGCCGCTCGAAACACAAGCCGCGAACACGAAAACTTTCGAAGGAACGCATGTCGGCGACCCGAAATCTGACAACGGTTTACAACTCGAACCGGGCTTGCGTTGCGGGGCAGTTTCGAGAGGCCCGCATAATCTCGTTTCGCTTTCAGTTCGGCGCGAATCGCAGCGTATTTCTTAACCGTTTCACGCTTCTTTTTATCTCGCTCGATCCATGATTTTTTCGCCATACTTTTACTTTCCTTCCGCGAACGGCATCCCCATCAATTTCAGCAATTCACGGGCTTCATCGTCAGAATTGGCAGATGTGACAATCGTAATATCCATTCCCTGCTGCCGTTTTATCTTATCCAGCTCGATCTCCGGAAAAATTGTCTGATCAGAGATTCCTAAGGAATAATTCCCGCGACCATCGAACGAACGAGGAGAAAGACCTCTGAAATCCCGAATTCGAGGAAGCGCCGTTGCCACCAATCGATCGAAAAACTCGTACATCACCTCTCGCCGCAAAGTTACAAAACATCCGACAGATTGCCCTTCGCGCAGCTTAAAATTAGCAATGCTTTTCCGGGCTTTGCTAATTACAGGTTTCCGTCCCGTGATGGCACCCAAATCACGGGCGGCATCTTCAACCGCCCCTTTTTCCGAGGCAGTGCTAATTCCCATATTCAAAACGATTTTCTCTAGCCTTGGAACTTGATGAGTGTTCTTGTATTTCCGCTTTTCCATCAAAGCGGGTTTCACTTGTTCGATGTAGTTTTGGAAAAGCCGCGCCTTCATAGTCATTCTTGTGCGGGTTCAGCCGATACACCCCGTTTTGCGACTCGCGCGTCAAATCTTGAAGCCTGCATCACATTCGAACTGTGAATCGTTCCCTCTCGCTCCACAATGGCGCCCTGAGGATATTGCTGATTCTTCTTCACATGCTTTTTGATCATCTTAATACCTTCCACGATCACACGTTCGCGGCCTTTCAACACACTAATGATCTTGCCGCGTTTTCCTCGCTCGGTTCCAGAAATCACAACCACATCATCGCCTTTTTTAACATGAAACTTCGACATAAGACTAAATGACTTCAGGAGCCAGCGAGACAATCTTCATGAACTTTTTTTCGCGAAGTTCCCGTGCGACCGGTCCAAAGATTCGCGTTCCTCTAGGATTGTTATCCTTGTCAATAATAACAATCGCGTTGGAGTCGAAACGCAAGTACGAACCATCGCTCCGGCGAATCGCCTTTCTTGTGCGAACCACAACCGCATTAACAACTTCGCCCTTCTTTACCGTGCCATCGGGTGTTGCCTCTTTAATGTGCGCTTTAATCACGTCGCCGATCCGTGCATAACGCTGATTTGGGCCGAGAACACCGATAGCAGCGGCCCGTTTTGCGCCGCTGTTGTCGGCCACATCCAATATTGAACGAATCTGTAACATATGAGTGAAATGCTGAGATACTTCGTCTTAGGCCGCTCCACTTTTCGGCTCGACCTCTACGAGGCGCCAGCATTTAGTCTTAGAAATCGGACGTGTTTCCTGAATTCGAACATGATCTCCAACCTTTGCCACACCCTTGTCATCATGGGCATAGAATTTCCGATAACTAGTGACTACCTTCTTGTATCGCGGATGTTGAAATCGTCGCTTAACCAAGACAATGATCGTCTTGTTCATCTTGTCGGAAATGACCTCGCCCGTGCGTTCTTTGCGTCGGCTCCTCACCATAGTGTTTGTTTCACTCATATCGATCAAGCTGACTTGTTTCGCAATGCAGACAGTCGCGTCTCGATCCGCGCAATATCCTTTCGCAAGGTGCGTAGCCTAGAAGGTTTTTCCAACTGGCTGCTCGCTTGCTGCAACCGAAGATTGAACATTTCCTGTCGCAGGTCGCGCCCTTTTGCGTTCAACTCGACCAGCGTTAAATCTTGAATTTCAGACATCTTCATCACTGCCTCAATAAATCATCCAACCCTATGACGAGAAATGAATTTCGTCTTGACCGGAAGTTTGTCCGCCGCCAAACGCATTGACTCCCGCGCGACTACTTCTGTAACACCATCCACTTCGAAAAGTACGTTAGCCGGCCGAATTACGGCGACCCAAGCCTCTAGCGGACCCTTGCCTTTTCCCATCCGTGTCTCGAGAGGTTTCTTCGTATAGGATTTATCCGGGAAGACACGAATCCATACTTTACCACGCCGCTTCATGTACCTAGTGATAGCGACACGTGCTGCCTCGATTTGCTTGGAATCGAGCCAACAGCGCCCAAGCGACTGCAATCCGTACTCGCCAAATGCAACCGTAGCGCCACGATGCGCAATCCCCGCGCGGTTCCCCCGCTGCATTTTGCGGTACTTCACTCTGGCCGGCATCATTGCCATAATCGATCTTTCCGTTAATTCAAACTACACGCTTGCTGCGGACACAGAACCAGCAACGGGGCCACCCTGTTTTTCAGCGGTTGTCTGCCCCTTGCAAATCCAGCATTTAATTCCAAGTTTCCCATAAAGGGTGTTCGCTTCCGCAAAACCGTAATCCACCAATGCTCGTAGCGTATGCAACGGCACGCTTCCCTCATGATAAGACTCCACGCGGGCCAATTCCGCTCCACCCAATCGGCCTGCGCACCGCACCTTAATTCCTACTGCCCCGAAATCCATAGCGGTTTGAACCGCTTTCTTCATGGCGCGTCGAAATGAAATGCGCCGCTCCAATTGAAGCGCAATGTTTTCCGCAACCAATTGAGCATCCGTCTCCGGAGTCTTAACCTCTTGAATATCAACATAGATTTCTTTGCCGGTAAGCTTGCTCAAATCTTCTTTAATGCGATCGATCTCAGCGCCCTTCCTTCCGATCACAACTCCTGGGCGCGCTGTAAAGATTGTGATGCGGCAGCGCGTTGCGGCCCGTTCAATCAGAATTTTCGGAACCGAAGCCGACTCCAGTTTCTTCTTCAGAATATCGCGAATTCGACGGTCCTCGCACAGGAGTTTTCCAAACTCTCGTTTCTCAGCATACCACTTCGAACGCCAGTCCTTATTGACAGCGACACGAAAACCTATCGGGTTCGTTTTTTGTCCCATATGTGCTTTCTTAAGCCTCGGATAAAATGATTCTAATATGACAACTTCGTTTCAATATGGGGCCAGCCGAACCCCGGGCCTTCGGTGTAAATCTCTTCAATGTCGTTGCCTGTCCTGCAACGGCTTCCTTTACGATCAGTTTCTCGGGTTTCAGCCCGTTGTTATTTTCGGCGTTTGCAATCGCTGACTTCAGCGTTTTAGCAACTAGACGAGCAGATTTTCTCGGCACAACTCCTAGAATCGCCAACGCTTTTTGCGCTGGGAGTCCCTGAATTTGACGCACGACCTCGCGCATCTTTTGCGCCGACATTCGGACATTGCGGGTGATTGAACGAACTTCCATAACAGTCCTACTTAGCCTCGGCCTTTGCAGTATGAGATCCGTGCTTCTTAAAAATTCGTGTAAGCGAGAATTCACCCAGCCGGTGTCCAACCATGTTCTCGGTCACAAAAACCGCGTTGAAGATTTTTCCGTTATGGACATTAAAAGTATGCCCCACAAAATCTGGCGTAATCATCGATCGGCGCGACCAGGTTTTGATCGGTCGTTTGATGTTTGCTGCATTTAGGGCAACTATCTTGTCCAACAAATGTTCGTCCACGAACGGACCTTTTTTGATTGAGCGTCCCATAGAGAATCGTCCTATTTCTGTTTCATTGGCCGTCCATTTCTGCGCACAACAATCGAACGGTTCGAGTACTTAAACCGCTTTCTTGTCTTAAACCCTTTTGTAATGACTCCCCACGGTGTAACTGGATGCCCTCCACCCGACGTCTTTCCGGCACCACCACCCATGGGATGATCAACAGGATTCTTAGCAACTCCGCGCGAAAGCGGGCGAAACCCTCTGTGCCGGTTGCGACCGGCCTTTCCAAGATCAATGTTTTCATGCTCAACATTTCCGACCTGGCCAATCGTGGCAAAACAATTCTCATGGATCCGTCGAATCTCGCCTGAAGGAAGCCGCACCTGCGCGTATCCTTCGTCCCGCGACATCAAAACCGCAGAAGCCCCCGCCGATCGAACGAGCTGTCCACCTTTACCCGGCGTCAACTCGATATTGTGTATCGGCTGTCCAATCGGAACAATTTTAAGGGGTAAGGAATTCCCAATCTCCGGCGGAGCCGAATGACCACTCGCCAAGATTCTGCCAACGTCCAATCCCACAGGTGCGATTATGTATCTGCGCTCTCCGTCCGTATATTCGAGCAAAGCAACCCGCGCACTGCGAGTCGGATCATATTCGACACCGATAACTTTGGCATTAATCCCGTGTTTTTTTCTCTTAAAATCGACTGTCCTTATTTTCTGCTTATGCCCCCCGCCCCGCCCGCGGCTAGTGACTCGTCCATAGCAATTTCGACCACCCGTTTTCTTTCGAGTTACAACCAGACTTTTCTCAGGTTTGGATTTTGTAATCTCATCGAACGACGCCACGGTCATGTAGCGCGTCGATGGAGTGAGGGGTCTAAAAGACTTTACCGGCATATTCGAAGTTTTTTAGGTCAAGTTAATCTTGTCGCCCTTTTTTAAGGTCACAATCGCCTTCTTCCAATCTGGAGCTTTCCCGGCTTGCGCGGTCCTCTTTCGTCGAAGCTTTCCTCGAACGTTCATTGTATTAACGTCAATCACCTTGACTTTGAAAAGCTCCTGAATGGCCTTGCGAATTTGGATCTTGTTTGCTCTCCGGTCCGCGACAACCGTGTATTGGTTGTGGGTGTGACTTTGAAGTGTGCCCTTTTCGGTCACTCTGACTGTCTTTATTAGATCAAAAACGTTCATGCCGAATTATTCCCCCGCCAACCGGCGTTCAATCATTCCAAATGCGGCTCGCGTAAATACAAGCCTGTCAAATCGCAACAACTGATAGGTATTGACGGAATCCCCCGTAGCCAGTTCCACATCGGCAACATTTCGCGCCGAGAGGATTAAGTTCTGATCGGGCGCTTCCGTAACAAGCAAAGTCGTCCCTTTCAACTGAAGTGACGCGCGAATCTTCAGAAATTCCTTTGTTTTCTTGGAGTTAATCTTCAGATCGTCGAGGATCAAAACATCGCCCAATTTGAGTCGCTCACTTAACGCTTTCCGCATTGCTAACTTCTTCGTCGATTTCGAGACGGTCTTTCGAAAATCACGAGGTTTAGGCCCAAACACTACCCCTCCTCCACGCCAGAGCGGCGAGGCAAACGATCCGGCACGGGCTCTTCCCGTACCTTTCTGCCGCCAAGGTTTTTTTCCGGAACCAGCAACCTCTCCCATTGTTTTTGTGCATGCAGTTCCACTTCGCTGTGCCGCCTGATGAGCAACGACTACATCGTGAACTGCCTGAGTCCCTTTCCCATTCTCGATCATCGAGAATTGAACTTCCAATTCGCCCTGATCGTTCCCTTCCGAATCTTTGACTGTTAGTTTCATTCGCTTCTGGGCTTATTCCTTGGCATCCTGCTTCTTCTTCGGGTTCTTCTTTGACTCCCGAATAACCACATAATCACCCCTCGCACCTGGAATGGCACCGCTTATCAAAAGAATATTCTCCTCCCCTCGAACCTGAATGATCTTAAGATTTTGAATCGTCCTTTGAACCTGCCCCATATGGCCCGGCATTCTGATGCCGCGCCGGACAGTACCTGGAAACAATCGCTGTCCAATCGCACCAGTCCGCCGACGCCAACCCTTGGCTCCGTGTGATGCATCACCTCCACGAAAATTGTATCGTTTCACGACACCTTCGAATCCTCGTCCCTTGGTAACGCCAATGGCATCCACAAAATCGCCGACCGCAAAGATTGCCGCTCCAAGAATGTCACCTGGTTTCACTTCAAGAGAAAAGTCCCGAAATTCGCGAATTCGCTTAACAGGAATAGCTTTATGCTTTCTGATATGACCCGCGAGCGCTTTTGAAATGCGCTGCTCTTTCTGATCGTCAAAACCCAACTGGACAGCACTGTACCCATCCACTTTCTCAGTTCGACACTGTATAACGCGGTTTGGGCCAACAAGCACAACAGTGACAGGAACAACAGTTCCCTTGGAGTCGTAAACTCGCGTTTCACCCAGTTTTTTTCCGAGCAAGCCGATCATAGCCTTAAATCTTAATTGTGATGTCAACCCCGGCGGGAAGGTTCAACTTTTTGAGTTCATCGACGGTCTTCGCCGTAGGATCGATAATGTCAAGCAATCGTTTGTGTGTCCGTTGCTCGAATGTCTCATGCGACTTCTTATCCGAATGGGGCGATCTCAGAACCGTGAACCGCTCGATCCGCGTCGGCAACGGTATCGGTCCTGCCACTAACGCTCCCGTTCGTTTAACCGTTTCAACAATATCGTGGGCAGATTGGTCTATGACCCTATGGTCATAAGCCTTCAGCCGAATTCGAATGCGTTGTCCTGCCATATAGAAAGACCTATTAGTTCCGGTTAGCTTCTTTAAGCGCGCGCCGCCTTGGGTTTAGTCGTATCAAGAATCCCTGCAAGAATGCTGCTCGGAACCTGCTCGAATCGGAACGGTTCCATCGAATAAGACGCACGCCCCTTTGAGAGGGATCGAATCGCCGTTGCATACCCAAACATTTCAGCCAGAGGAACTTCCGCATAAAGAAGTGTGTACATCCCTTTGATTTCAATGCTCTGTATTTTTCCGCGCCGCCGGTTCAAGTCACCCAGCAAATCACCTTGATACTCATCTGGAGTGGATACTTCTACCTTCATCACAGGCTCGAGCAGTATCGGGTGCGCTTTTTTGACGGCTTCCTTGAGAGCGAAGATGCCAGCCATCTTGAATGCCAATTCACTTGAATCTACCTCATGGAAACTGCCTTCAATGATTTTTACAGTAACATCAACAATCGGATAGCCTGCGAGAACCCCTCCCTTAATCGCCTCGTTAATCCCGTTTATCACAGCCGGAATGTATTCTTTTGGAATCGTGCCCCCCACCACCTTGCTCTCAATCTCGGTTCCTTTTCCTGGCTCGTTAGGTTCAATCGTGATAATTGCGTGGCCATATTGCCCGCGCCCCCCGGATTGCCGAATAAATTTTCCCTCGCCCTCTGCCGATCGAGAGACTGTTTCACGATACGCAATTTGAGGCGCGCCTGCATTCGCATCTACCTTAAACTCACGAAGCAGGCGATCGCGAATAATCTCCAAATGCAACTCCCCCATGCCCGCAATAATTAGTTGCCCTGTTTCTTCGTTGGTAAAACAGCGAAAGGTAGGATCCTCTTCAGCAAGGCGCTGCAAACCCTCCCCCATTTTGTCTCGATCAGCCTTTGTCTTCGGTTCGATCGCCATCGAAATGACTGGTTCTGGAAAAGTTGGAGGTTCAAGGAGAACCTCTAGGTTCTCATCGCAAAGTGTATCGCCCGTCGTGATGTTTCTTAGTCCAACGAGCGCCGCAATATCTCCGGAATAAACGGTTTCGACTTCAATCCGCTTATCAGCCTGGATCATCATCAGTCGGCTGACTCTCTCTCGCCTTTTCGTTCGAGGATTAAAAATAGTGTCACCTTTGCTCATTGAGCCACCATAGACCCGAAAAAAGATCAGTTTCCCAACGAATGGATCGGTCCATAACTTGAATGCTAAAGAACAAAACTTTCCATTATCGTCGGCTGGGATCTTTACGGAAATCTCAGGATTTCCAGGTTCCTCGCCTACCGCAGGCGGAACGTCCAACGGTGAAGGAAGATAATCAACCACCGCGTCGAGAAGCGGTTGAACACCCTTTTTCTTGAAAGCCGAGCCGCAGAGGACGGGAACAAGTTCCAAATTACAGGTCAAGCGCCGAATTGCCCGCTTTAAGACAACACTACTAACCGGTTTGTCCTCAATCACGAGTTCAGCGACCTCATCATCCTTGTTTCCGACCGCATCAATCAATTCTGACAGCGCCAATCGTGCGCGATCTCTATGTTCTTCCGGGATATCAATCACGTCGTACTTTAAGCCGATGGGATCACTTGAGTCATAGATGACAGCTTTCTGACTCACAACATCGATCATTCCGGTCAAATAGTCTTCTTTTCCGATTGGGATAAAAACTGGATAAGCGTAGGCACCTAGTTTCTTGCGCATTTCGGAAACTGCATTCTCGAAATTAGCGCCAGTACGATCCATTTTGTTGACAAATGCGATACGCGGAACTCTGTATTTTGTAGCTTGCCGCCAAACTGTTTCAGACTGCGGCTGTACCCCCGCAACAGCACAAAAAACCGCTACAGCCCCATCCAAAACCCGCATGGAACGTTCCACCTCCGCCGTAAAATCGACGTGTCCTGGAGTATCGATGATATTTATCCGAAACGGCACTCCCGAGTAACTCTTGGCGACCCCATCCTCTTTCTGAGTCCAGTAGCAGGTTGTCGCTGCGGAAGTGATGGTTATCCCTCTCTCTCGCTCCTGCTCCATCCAATCGGTAACCGTGTTTCCATCATCCACATCGCCCATCTTATGAATGAGCCCGGTATAAAACAGAATACGTTCGGTTGTCGTTGTTTTTCCGGCATCAATGTGCGCGGCAATGCCGATATTGCGCGTACACTCCATCAGATACTTCCGTTTTGGGGAATTCACCGAATTCGGCTTGTCGATTACTGCTTCCATCTGTCCATTAGAGAATAAAAACGCCCCGATTGATCCAGCCTTCGGGGCGCATCAAAATATATTTTTACTACCAGCGAAAATGAGCGAACGCTTTGTTTGCTTGCGCCATCCGATGCACTTCGTCCCGTTTGCGTATAGCGCTCCCCTGCCCTTGGTAAGCCTCCATGATTTCGGAAGCAAGTGCCTCCTTCATGGGAATACCTTTTCTAGAGTTCGCCAATTCTACCAACCATCGCAACGCCAAAGCCAATTGACGGTCGGACGAGGCTTCCATTGGAACTTGGTAAGTTGCGCCTCCGACTCGCCTTGCTTTTACCTCCAACCTCGGTTTCGCGTTATCGACGGCTCTTTGCAAAATTTCAAGCGGATTCGAAGTAGGGTTCTTGGTAACAATGTGATCGAAGGTGCCGTAAACGATTCGCTGAGCGACAGTCTTCTTTCCACCTTGCATCACAACATTCACCAATCGAGAAACAAGAATACTGTTAAACTTTGGATCCTCCGGAACAGGTCGCTTTGTTGCTTGACGGCGTCTCGACATAAAATCAATTCAGATCTACTTCGCTGCTCCCTTTTTCACCGCCTTCGGACGTTTAACTCCATACTTCGAACGGCTCACGCGGCGTTTTTCCACACCAGACGCATCCAAGGTTCCGCGAACAATATGATATCGGACACCCGGCAGATCTTTCACACGCCCGCCTCGAACCAACACGATCGAGTGCTCCTGAAGATTATGCCCCTCGTCCGGTATATAAGCGATCACTTCAAACCCGTTCGTCAACCGAACCTTTGCAACCTTGCGCATGGCGGAGTTTGGTTTCTTAGGCGTCCGAGTCATTACCTGAACGCAAACACCACGACGAAACGGAGCGTTTTCCAAGGCCGGAGACTTGGATTTAAACTTCAGTTTCTTTCGTCCTTTTCGGACCAGTTGATTAATCGTCGGCATCGCGCCTAAGCCAAATTTTTAGTGTCGTTTTTCCGAGTTACCCGAGTTCCAGCGAAACGGAGCGCGAATCTTAACAAGCAAATTCTTGGTTGCAACAAGTATTTAAGCTTTTTTTGTATGTTTTTCCGCGACTCACTAACTCACCATTGGTTGATCGATCAGAGGGTTTGTTTCTTCGACCGGCAACTCCGCGACAAGAGGTCTGATTTGAAGCTTGCGGTGGCAATCAAAGCCGGTGCCGGCGGGGATAATGTGACCCATGATGACATTTTCCTTGAACCCTCGCAGGTTGTCCCTTTTTCCCATCGTTGCCGCTTCAGTGAGAACCCGCGTAGTGTCTTGGAAGGACGCCGCGCTCAGGAAACTCTCCGTTTCCAACGATGCCTTTGTGATTCCAAGCAATACAGGCTGCGCTTCGGCGGGCTTGCCGCCCATCTCTTCAACACGCTCGTTTTCGTTTTCGAAGGCTATCTTGTCAATTTGCTCCCCCCAGAGAAAAACCGTATCTCCAGGTTCGGTAATGCGGACCTTGCGCAGCATCTGCCGCACGATTATTTCAATGTGCTTGTCGTTGATCGTCACGCCCTGAAGCCGGTAAACCTCTTGCACTTCATTCACCAGGTGCTCCTGCAACTCTTGGGGACCGCACACATCCAAAATCTCATGCGGGACGACCGGTCCCTCGGTCAATTGCTGCCCCTTCTTAACCAAATCTCCCTTGAAGACGATGACATGCTTTCCAATCGGAATCAGATGCTCTTCTTCAACTTCAGTTTGAGGATCCTTGATCACAATTGTTCTTTTCCCACGAACACTCGGCCCAAAATCGACAATCCCATCAATCTTCGAAATCTCCGCTGCATCCTTCGGTTTGCGAGCCTCGAATAGTTCGGCGACACGCGGCAATCCGCCTGTAATATCTTTCGTCTTTGAGGTCTTGCGAGGAGTCTTCGCCATTAAAGTGCCCGCAACGATTCGGTCGTGTTCGTTGACAACAATATGCGCTCCGGACGGGATCGGATAGTGCGCCACGGCCGCGCCGTGCTCATCCGTAATAATGATCTGCGGATGCAAATCCTCCTTGTGTTCGATGATCACCTTTGCTTCCTGCCCGGTCGTTTCATCGACCTCCTGCTTCATTGTCACTCCTTCGATGATATCGTGGAACCGAATGCGGCCCGCCTTCTCGGAAAGGATCGGAACGTTGTAAGGATCCCACTGAACAATCGTTTCGCCACGTTTCACCACACCATGGTTCGGCACAGAAATCACGGACCCAATCACCACAGTATGCGTTTCCAGCTCGCGACCATCCTCGGCCAATACAGAGATGGAGCCGTTCTTGTTTAGGACAATGTTGTTTCCGTCCTCAAGCTCGACAAGCCGGAGATCGTTATACCGCATCTGTCCATCGAATCGCGCCTTGATTTGCGGTTGTTTGAAAATCTGTGAGGCAGTTCCGCCAATGTGGAACGTGCGCATCGTCAATTGAGTGCCAGGCTCGCCGATCGATTGGGCAGCTATGATTCCAACCGCCTCTCCCATCTTTACGAGATTGCCCGTGGCCAGGTTTCGTCCGTAGCAATTCATGCAAATCCCGTGCTTGCTCTCGCACGTAAGAACCGATCGGATTCGTATATTCTCTATACCCATCTTCTCGGTCAGTTTGGATTTGATCTCGTCGATTTCCCCGTTCGCCTCCAGAATCTTCTTCTTAGGGTCTGTGGGATCGAAAATGTCGTCGCAGCTAAACCTTCCCACAATCCGATCGCTCAGTCGTACGACCTCGTCCTCGCCTTCGGAAACAGCCTGCACCCAAATCCCGTTCGTTGTGCCACAATCACGTTCTCGTATGATCACGTCCTGAGCCACGTCAACGAGTTTTCTTGTCATGTATCCCGAATCGGCCGTCTTCAATGCAGTATCCGCCAAACCTTTGCGCGCACCGTGAGTGGAGATGAAGTATTCGAGTACGGTGAGGCCTTCCCGGAAATTCGAAAGGATCGGTTTTTCAATGATGTCACCGGAAGGTTTTGCCATCAACCCGCGAACGCCGGCGAGCTGGCGCACCTGCTGCCGATTTCCGCGAGCTCCGGAATCCACCATCAGCCAGACCGGATTATATTCTCGCTTGCCGTGATTGTGCTCCAGAGTTTTAAGCATCACGTTTGCGATCTGGTCGGTGCAATGGGTCCAGATATCAATCACCTTGTTGTAACGCTCCCCGGGTGTAATAACCCCTTTCCGATACTGTCGGTCCACCTCGTTTATTTGTTTCTGAGCCGCCTCAATTTCCTGTGTTTTCTCCTTCGGAATGATCATGTCGTCGATTCCAATGGAGACTCCGGCCCGGGTCGCTTCGGTGAATCCCAACTCCTTTAACTTATCGAGCGTCAGCACGGTCTTTTCCTTTCCGCACACTTTGTAACAATGCCAAATCAGATCTCCGAGTTGCCCCTTTCCAACGACTCGATTTGGAAATCCAAGTTCAGTTGGCCAAATCTCACTAAAGATCACTCGGCCAACGGTCGTCTCGATCACCTTCTTTTCACTATCTCCGTAAATTGTGGTTTGGCCATAGTCAGGGTTCGCCAGAAGAATACGTTCATGCGTAGTGACCGCCTCATCCGCCTTCGCAAAAATGACCTCGTTCTTAGATCCAAACAGCCGGAGCGATTTTCGTCCCGGCGGCTGGCTTTGCGCCCTTGGATTTGCGGTCAAATAATAACAGCCGAGTGTGATATCTTGAGTGGGTGTCATGATCGGCTTGCCACTCGACGGGCTGAATATGTTGTTCGAGGCCATCATCAAGAGTCGTGCCTCTAGTTGCGCTTCTACCGACAAAGGCACATGCACGGCCATCTGATCTCCGTCAAAATCCGCATTATAAGCGGTGCAGACGAGGGGATGAATTCGAATTGCTTCTCCCTCAATCAGCGTCGGTTCAAATGCTTGAATCGATAATCTGTGCAGGGTCGGCGCGCGGTTCAACAGAACCGGATGCCCCTTGGTCACCTCTTCCAAAATGTCCCACACCTCCGGCGACTGGCGTTCGATCATCTTCTTCGCCGATCGAACCGTATGCACATAACCAAGCTCTTTGAGCCGCCTGATAATGAACGGTTCAAAGAGGACCAGTGCCATTTTCTTCGGCAAACCACACTGATGCAGCTTGAGCTCAGGGCCAATAACGATAACCGAGCGTCCAGAGTAATCGACCCGCTTGCCGAGAAGATTCTGCCGGAATCGACCGCTCTTTCCTTTGAGCATATCACTCAAGGATTTCAGGGGCCTGTTGCCGGCTCCGGTAACAGCACGCCCGTGACGACCGTTGTCAAATAGCGCGTCCACCGCTTCTTGAAGCATCCGCTTTTCGTTTCGAATAATCACTTCCGGCGTTTTGAGCTGCAGAAGATTCTTGAGCCGATTGTTCCGGTTGATAACCCTTCTATAAAGATCATTCAGATCAGAGGTCGCAAACCGCCCACCTTCCAATGGCACAAGAGGCCGCAAGTCCGGAGGAATGACCGGCAACACAGTCAGGATCATCCATTCAGGGCGGCTCTTCGAAGTAAAAAATCCATGAAAGATTTTGATTCGCTTTGCGATCTTCTTCCGGATCTGCTTGCTCTTCGTCTCGGTCATCGCCTGCTGCAAAAGATCCACTTCGCCCTGAAGATCAACTCTGCAGAGCGCCTCACGAACGGCCTCGGCACCCATCTTAGCAACGAATGCGTCGGCACCGTAGGTCTCCTTGGCTTCTCGAAACTCAATTTCACTCAACAACTGATGCTCCTTGAGTGGAGTCGAACAGGGGTCGATGACAAGGTAATCTTCGTAGTAGATCACCCGCTCCAGATTCCGGGCAGTCATGTCGAGCATCAATCCGATGCGAGAAGGCATGCACTTAAAAAACCAAATATGAGACACCGGCACCGCGAGTTCGATGTGCCCCATCCGCTCGCGCCGCACACGAGACAACGTGACTTCGACACCGCAACGATCGCAAACGACACCCCTGTGTTTAATTCTCTTGTATTTCCCGCAAGAGCACTCCCAATCCTTGACCGGACCGAAGATTCGCTCGCAAAACAGACCACCTTTTTCTGGCTTGAACGTTCTATAATTGATCGTTTCAGGATTCTTGACTTCACCTTTCGACCAAGAACGAGCTGCATCAGGCGAAGCAACGGAGATCGACACGTAATCAACCAAGTTAACTTTTTCAAGGCCAAGCAACTCACGGGCAGATTCTTTGGAACTAATCATAAACTATTCAGTTATTACACCGGTTTTGGGGCCAAAACACTCTAGTTAAATGCAGCCAGCGTGGCAGGCTGGGCGGGTTGGTCGAGAGGATTGGAGTAGCCGACCTTGACGTCGAGACCCAAAGACTGCATTTCCTTAACCAGCACGTTGAAAGATTCGGGAACCCCCGCCTCAAGCGCGTTGTCTCCCTTCACAATGCTCTCGTAGATGCGCGTTCGCCCCTGCACATCGTCCGACTTCACCGTCAGAAGCTCCTGCAATGTGTAGGCCGCTCCATAAGCTTCCATGGCCCAAACTTCCATTTCTCCGAAACGCTGCCCTCCGTATTGCGCTTTGCCTCCGAGCGGCTGCTGCGTGACAAGCGAGTAGGGTCCGACCGCCCGGGCGTGAATCTTGTCGGCCACCAGGTGCCCGAGCTTCATCATATAAATGTAACCGACCACAATTTCCTGATCAAAGGTAAGGCCAGTGCGCCCGTCATGGAGCAAAACTTTGCCGTGCTCCGGAAGTCCAGCCTGTTTCAGATAACCCCGGATGTCCTTTTCCTTGATGCCGTCAAATACCGGAGTCGCGAAGCGAAGTCCCAATAGTTTTGCGGCCCATCCAAGGTGAGTTTCCAGCACTTGCCCAACGTTCATTCGCGAAGGAACACCCAGTGGATTTAGTACAATGTCAACTGGCGTTCCGTCTGCCACGAAAGGCATATCTTCCTCAGGAACAATCTTAGCTACCACGCCCTTGTTTCCATGTCTTCCCGCCATCTTGTCACCAACGGAAAGTTTGCGCTTGGAGGCGATGTAAACCTTAACCGATTTGATGATTCCAGGGTCCACTTCATCCCCCGCCTCCACTCGTTCGACTTCCTCGTCATGCTGCATCTGCAGATCGTCAAACCGTTTTTTGAAGCTCCCAATAATCTCGTTGATCTTGTTGCGAATCGGAGATGGATCGATTTCGATGCGGTCATACACGCTCGCCAACTTGCGCAGAAGCGTCTTGGTAATCTTGCGATTCGCCGGAATGATAATTTCGCCGGTTTCGGAGTTCACAACGTCCAGCGGAATCTTCTCACCAAGAAGTATATTGCTGAGAGCCTCGGTTAGGTGCTCTCGCAATTCATCGATTTTCGTCCGGTATTCCTCTTCAACCTGCTTGGCATGCTTTTTCGCCTCCGAGGGCGAGACGCGATTCCCGCGATCAATTTCTTTCTTTGAAGAGACCTTGACATCCATCACGATGCCATAGGTGCCTGAAGGTACTTTGAGAGACGTGTCCTTAACGTCAGCCGCCTTCTCACCAAAAATCGCTCGAAGCAACCGTTCCTCGGGAGCCAGTTCGGTTTCACTCTTCGGCGTGATTTTACCAACCAGTATATCTCCAGGCTTTACTTCAGCCCCGATCCGAATCACTCCGTCGGCGCCTAGATTCTTCAACGCGTCCTCTCCAAGGTTCGGGATATCCCTCGTGATCTCCTCTGGCCCCAGCTTCGTATCCCGAGCCCCCACTTCGAATTCATCTATGTGAATGGACGTGAATACATCGTCCTTGACAATGCGCCGACTTATCAGAATTGCGTCCTCGAAATTGTATCCGTTCCAAGGCATGAAAGCGCACAGCACATTCCGCCCGAGGGCTAACTCGCCACCCGACGTACAGGGTCCATCGGCGATCGCCTGCCCTTTCTTGACGGAATCCCCTTTAGAGACAAGGATTTTTTGATTGATGCATGTTGCTGCATTCGACCTCATGAACTTCCGAACATTGTAAACACAAACTCCCTCGCCGGGATCGTGTTTAAGCTTCTTCTTACCCTCGGGAAGTTTTCCATCATGGGTAATCACAATTTGGCTTCCAGTGACCGACGCGACCTTTCCGCTCTCTTCAGATAGTATTACGGCGCGCGAATCTCGCGCCACGCGTTCTTCGAGGCCCGTGGCTACCAAAGGCGCTTCGGTCAGCAACAATGGCACAGCCTGCCGTTGCATGTTTGATCCCATCAATGCGCGATTTGCATCATCGTGTTCAAGAAACGGAATCAGCCCTGCCGCCACCGATACCAACTGCTTCGGAGATACATCCATGTAGTCGACGCGCGATGGTTCGACATCAATGAAATCACCCTTGCAGCGACACATCACCTTTGGTGTTAGGAAGTGGCCCTTCTCATCGATTACAGCGTTGGCTTGCGCCACAATAAATGACTCCTCACGATCCGCAGTGAGATAGTCTAAATGAGCCGTAACCCTCCCTTTCTCAACCTTCCGATACGGCGTTTCGATGAAGCCGAACTCGTTCACTCGTGCAAACGTCGCAAGCGACGCAATAAGACCGATATTTGGCCCCTCAGGTGTCTCCACAGGACAGATTCGTCCGTAGTGAGACGGGTGAACGTCACGCACTTCAAATCCAGCCCTATCTCGTGAAAGCCCTCCTGGTCCAAGCGCAGACAACCGCCTTTTGTGGGTCAACTCAGCAAGCGGATTGATTTGATCCATGAACTGTGAAAGCTGACTTCTGCCAAAGAAGTCGCGAACGACGGCAGAAAGAGCTTTTGGATTAATCAACTTCTGGGGCGTCATTGTATCGGCCCCTTGGTCAAAAAGCGTCATTCGCTCCTTGACGAGCCGTTCAGTCCGAGCCAATCCCACTCGGCATTGGTTTGCGAGCAGTTCACCCACGGTTCGGATCCGGCGGCTCCCCAAATGATCGATATCGTCAAGAGTTCCTTCGCCTTTCTTCAAACGCAAAAGATATTTCGTGGCGGCGACCAAATCCTCTTTCGCGAGAACTCTTCCATCATCCCCATCCTTGAGACCCAACTTCTGCATGATCTTATAGCGTCCCACGCGGCCCAGGTCGTATCGCTTTGGGTCAAAGAACAGTCTCTTGATGAGCGCTCTGGCGTTTGCAGCCGTAGGTGGATCTCCTGGACGCAGACGTCGGTATATGTCTTTCAGCGCATCCTCTTCGTTCTTAGTCGGATCCTTCTTCATGCATTTGATGACGATGCCATCATCAACGGAAGTATCTACGACACGAATCTTATTAATCCCAAGTTCCGCGATCTGCTTTATGACCGCCTTTGACAGGGGCTCAAACGCGCGCGCAACAACCAAATCCTTGTCCAAGTCAATGGCGTCTTCGATCAACACCTTGTTCTGAATATCATCCAATCCATCGGCAGCTTTGACACTAAGTTCCTCAATATCATAAAACAATTTCAGGATCTCGGCATCAGAACCATACCCGAGAGCTCTAAAGAACGTTGTCGTGAGGAATTTTCGCCGTCTTTTCTTTCGGTCCAGATAGACGTACAGAAGATCGCTTGTATCGAACTGCGCCTCGTACCAAGAACCGCGATCCGGAATTATTCGGAACGAGTGAAGCGTTTTTCCATTTGGATGCTGTGTCGCTTCAAACGCCAATCCAGGAGAACGATGCAATTGGCTGACGATTACTCGCTCGGCGCCGTTGATCACAAAAGTTCCCTGGGGAGTCATCAGCGGCAGTTCTCCCATGAAAACCTTCTCCTCTTTCGTGCCCTTTTCCTCTTTGAGCAAAAATGTTACGTGCAGTGGAGTGCCATAGGTGATGCCTTCACGCAGGCACTCAAGCCAATCCTGTTTTGGTTCACCAATCTCGTAGCTGTGATAGTCCAAGACGGATTTTCCATCATAGCTCTCGATCGGAAAGACCTCGGTAAAGACCGCCTGAAGTCCTAGATTCTTCCGTTTGGTAGGAATTACATCCGCTTGTAGGAATTCCCGGTAGGAATTCACCTGAATTTCAATCAGGTTGGGCGGAGCAATAATCTCTTTGATTTTCCCGAAGTTAATTCGTTCAGACGCGCGTGATGGCATGTTCACCTCTAATCAATTCCTGGAAATTATCCAGACTACATTTAGCGATAAAGACACGAAACCGGTATCCTCGATCAGTTTCGAGGATTTACCGGCGTGCAATTGTTATTCTTTCTCTTCGAAAGACTTACTATCGATTGCGGAATGTTTACCGCCTAAACCGGACAGCGGAATAGCGACAAACTTCAACTCACCGCTTCTTACCGGTGGAGTAATTATTTGACCTCTACTTTCGCCCCAGCATCCTCAAGCTTCTTCTTTGCTGCGTCGGACTCGGCCTGAGTAGCCCCTTCGAGAACCGGCTTCGGAGCATCCTCAACCAGTTTCTTAGCTTCCGCTAGACCAAGGCCAGCCTTGACTTCTCGAACCGCCTTGATAATCGCGATCTTTTTATCAGCAGGGACTGATACCAAGACTACATCGAATGCAGTCTTTACCTCTGCCTCAGGCGCGGCTCCGCCACTCGCTCCGCCAGCTGCGATCGCCACAGGCGCCGCAGCCGTCACTCCCCAAGCGGTTTCGAGCTGCTTAACCAGGTCAGCAGTTTCTAAGACCGTTAACTTTCCTAACTGTTCAACAATTGCTGCTATATCTGCCATGTTTACCTTTCAGTCTCGTCGTCATCCGAGGCCACGGATGGTTTAAGGGCACGGCCCGCGCACCGACGATTTACTATTGTTTTCGTTCTTTTACCGTTGTGTCAGTTTCAGATTCGAATCGGAAACGCAATCCAAATTAGAGCCAAGGATTTTCATTCCTTCACCCGTTTTGCCCCAGATAATCAAATCGAGGGAGAACGGGAGAACGTTATTCTTTTTCGGCTTTCGCCTTTAGCACGCGCACAAGTTGTGTTGCGGGCGTACTCAGAAGCCTAACCAGGCGAGCGGCAGGTTCTTGCAGTGTTCCGAGGAGAATTCCCCTCAGCGCATCGAGACTCGGAAGATCCGCGAGGGCCACGAGGTCCTCTACTTCGATCCGTTTTCCGTCTAAGAATCCGAATTTGACGTCAAGTTTGTCAAACTCGGACTTAAAGGTCTTTATCGTTTTTGCGGATGCCGAAATATCACGGCGACCCGTCACCACCGCAAGCTGGCCGACGAGTGCGCCCGTTAAGTCACCTAGTCCGGCCTCCTTAACGGCAATCCGGAATATCGAGTTCTTTACGACATGGATCTCCGCATCCACTTTCGTTAACCGTTTTCGAAACTCGGTGAAATGCTCAACGGTGAGGCCACGATAGTCAACGACAATAAAGAAAGGTGAGTTGTTCAGACGGTCAACGTACTCACTGCCGATAAATTGCTTTTCTGCGCGCATGTGTCTTGTTCAGTTTCCGAGTTATGCACTAGGGACGAGACTTCGGATGTCGAGTCGAACCGGAGGACTCATAGTTCCTGCAAGCGTGCATGATCTTATAAAAATCCCTTTCACACTGGCTGGACGCGCCTTGGTAACCGCTTCGACAACGGAAAGCGTATTCTCAGCAAGATGGTTTTCTTGAAATGATACCTTTCCAACAGGAACATGAACATTGCCGCCCTTATCGACCTTAAACTCGACTCGTCCCGCTTTCACCTCCTTGACAGCTTTTCCGGTATCATCGGTTACAGTTCCAGTTTTTGGATTCGGCATCAAACCACGCGGACCCAGAACTTTTCCAAGCTTCCTTACCTCCGACATCGCCTCAGGAGTTGCGATTGCAACGTCAAAATCTACCCAACCATCGCTGCATTTCTTAATCATGTCTTCGAATCCGACAAACTCAGCCTCCGCAGCTCGAGCCGCGTCAGCCGCAGCTCCCTCCCTTGCAAATACTAGAACTCTCACTTTTTTTCCGCTTCCGTGCGGTAAAGGCACAGTACCGCGCACCATTTGGTCTGAGTGTTTGGGATCAACACCCAACTTGAACGCGATCTCAACGGATTGGTCGAACTTCGTCTTCGGGAACTTCTTCAGAAGTTCGATCGCGGGTTGTAGTGGATAAACCTTATTAAGGTCCACCATCTCCAGGGCTTTTTTATATCGTTTGCTTGGCATCAGTAAAATTGCGGTTTTATCGAGCAAGAGCTCTCCCGCGTTCGGTTAATCAACTACTTCAATTCCCATGCTCCGGGCTGTTCCCGCAATGACCCTCAAAGCTGCCTCTTCATTCGTCGCGTTTAGATCCTTTTCCTTGATCTTTACGATTTCCAGCACCTGTTTTCGCGTGACTTTGCCAACCTTCTCCTTGTTAGGCGTTTTTGATCCAGACGCGATGCTTGCAGCTTTCTTCAGCAGAATTGCGGCAGGCGGCGATTTCGTGATGAAAGTGAAAGACTTGTCCTGATATACCGTAATCACCACCGGAATCACCATTCCAGCCTGATCGCGAGTTGCCGCGTTAAATTCTTTGCAGAACGCCATAATATTGACGCCCTGCTGGCCCAAAGCTGGACCTACGGGCGGAGCAGGATTCGCTTGGCCCGCAGGAATCTGCAGTTTGATCTGTCCAACTATCTTCTTTGCCATAATTACGCTTATGCCTTCTCAACCTGCCAATACTCTAATTCAACCGGTGTATTGCGCCCAAAAATATTGACGGTCACTTTCAATTTGCCACGTTCCGGTTCAATCTCTTCAATGACACCACTGAAATTTAGAAACGGGCCTTCGTTTACCTTGACCGTCTCTCCGACCTCAAATGTCACTTTCGGACGCTCGCGTTCCTCCGAATCAGACATTTGGGCCTTTATGGACTCGATCTCGTCTCGAGGTGTCGGAGTCGGCCGTTCTCCTCCAACAAAACCAATAATCCCTTGTGTATCGCGAATGAAATACCAAGGCTTCTCGATTACCCGCTTCCCCTCGTCCAGCAGCACCATATCGATGAAAACATAGCCTGGATATAGCTTTCGACTTGTAATTGTCTTCTTCCCGCTACGGACCTCTGCCACCCGCTCCATTGGGACAAGCACTTCTTTAATACAATCTGTCATCTCCTCGGATTTCATCCGCTTTTCGATGCTGTCCTTAACCTTTTGCTCTTGGCCGGACAACGTATGGATGACGAACCACTGGCTTTCCATATCTCGAAATAACTAAGTAATGAAGCTGATGAACCGCGATATGATAAGGTCCACGAAGACAGTGAAAGCGCCCAAAAGCGCAATTGTCACCATCACAACGGTTGTCGAACCTTTCAACTCCTGGACAGTTGGCCACGTGCACTTCCTTAATTCCTCACGAGTCTCCGAAATGTAATTCGCCACTCTGAGGAGAAAACCCTTACGCCAGAGGATCGCAAACGCGACACCCACAACAACGACCCAGATTATTAACGTTGTAAAGTTTTGCACAATTTATTTGGCGGAGGGGGAGGGATTCGAACCCTCGAAGGTGTTAAGCCTTAACGGTTTTCAAGACCGTCGCGATAGACCACTCTGCCACCCCTCCGAACTCTCGAATTCCTGGCAGGGCGGGAGGGAATCGAACCCCCAACCAACGGTTTTGGAGACCGCTACTCTACCAATTGAGCTACCGCCCTATTCATAAATTAATTTTCGACCGAATGATTTAAAGACTTTTCCTTACGATGTCTCAGAACCGATGCCAGGCTGTTCCTACTCAATAATCTCACTAATTCGGCCAGCACCAATGGTGCGGCCGCCTTCGCGAATCGCAAATCTTTGCCCTTTTTCCATTGCAACAGGGGCAATCACTTTTATCTCGGATGGAATATTATCCCCAGGCATCACCATCTCAACACCCTCCGGCAATGTGACCGTGCCCGTGACATCGGTCGTGCGGAAATAGAACTGCGGCCGATAGTTGGTAAAAAACGGAGTATGGCGTCCACCTTCATCTTTTGACAAAACGTAGATCTCCGCTTTGAAATGGGTATGAGGCTTAATCGATCCGGGCTTTGCCAGAACCATCCCGCGCTCGACCTCATCCTTTTTTGTTCCCCGCAGAAGAACTCCGACATTGTCACCCGCGCTTGCTTTGTCTAACAACTTTCGGAACATCTCAATGTCAGTGGCGACTGTCTTCCGCGTATCACGCAGTCCCACAATCTCAACGTCGGACATTTTCGCCAGCTCACCACGCTCGACGCGACCAGTCACCACAGTACCTCGACCTTCAATGTTGAATACATCCTCGATACACATCAGGAATGGCTTGTCAATCTCCCGCTCCGGCAACGGTATCGCAGTGTCAATCGCATCCATTAATTGCTGAATCGACTTCTCTCCATCCGGCTCACCCGCGAGGGCTGCCGACGAACTGCCTTTCACGACAGGAATCGTATCGCCAGGAAATTGATACTTATTCAACAAATCTCGAATTTCCATCTCGACGAGTTCAAGCAACTCCGGATCGTCCACCAAATCGATTTTGTTCAAATACACGACAACTGCCGGAACTCCGACTTGGCGCGCCAAAAGGATATGCTCACGAGTCTGCGGCATCGGGCCGTCCGCCGCGCTGACAACCAGAATCGCACCGTCCATTTGAGCCGCACCCGTAATCATGTTTTTCACATAATCGGCGTGACCCGGGCAATCGATGTGAGCCCAGTGCCGGTTGTCGCTCTCGTATTCTACGTGCGATACAGCAATCGTTACGGTCTTCGTCGCGTCACGCACCGTCCCACCCTTCGTGATTTCCGCGTAGCTAATTGGTTTCGCTAAACCCTTCCTCGCCTGTACCGCAACAATCGCAGCAGTCAGAGTTGATTTTCCATGATCGACGTGCCCGATCGTGCCGATGTTTACGTGCGGCTTAGTTCTTTGAAACGCTTCTTTTGCCATGCAAATTCCTACTGTTTAAAATGTTTCTAATTCCTACAACTAAAACTGGAGCCCATGATCAGGGTTGAACTGATGACCTCGTCCTTACCAAGGACGCGCTCTGCCGACTGAGCTACATGGGCGATAGCAATTCGTCGATCCCGAGACTCCAAAAATACAAAAAAACCACACACCCCAGCCTTTCCAACGAAAGATTTCTGGGATTAATGGATTTCTATTCGATCACGAACCCACTAAAGTTTCGGTGGAATATAGGTTTGCTGTTAAAAGTGTCAAACCTTTTCTCGATCAATTCCTAACTGGCGAATTGCGCCAAAAGAATTGTTACCCTGGCTGGGTGGCTGAGGAGGGGAAAATGATTCGTTGCG
>JAQBVM010000347.1 GCA_027623095.1 Verrucomicrobiota bacterium | reverse complement strand
CCATTGGCATGGCACCCGAGAACTGGCTGCCGTGGAACTATCCGAAAACTCCCGCAAATCCCTCAACCGCAGCCTGACACTCCCCTCGATCACAGATTTGAACGCCGTTCGCCGGGAATTTTTAACCCTCCGCACGCTGACCGACGCAACACGGTTCAGCAGATCACGGGCGACTTTCTTGACCTCGGTGTGCTCGTCCTCGCGCTCGATGTGTTCCCACTCGAAGAGGTCCAATGATTGGCCGCAGAGCGGGTAAGGGTGGTGGGCGTGGGAACCGCACACCTCTCGGTCCTTACTCTCGAGCTACCACGGTATCGTAAAGACCGTAGTGAGTAAGGCCCTCGTGACTTTCGATCCCTGTGTAGCGGAGCGAGGCATCTTCATAACGGCGGAAGGCAAAGACAGCCTGATTCATCTTCTCGGTGTTGAACACCTTGAGCCGCACCAGCAGGTGAAAATCCTTCACCATCAGGCCGGTCACGGTCAGAAACAAGTCCGGCTCGATCTTGGTAATGACATCCTGGAGTGTGTTCTCCCGGAAATCGGTCAGATACATGAATGCCGGGATGCGCGTGGCGAACTTGATGAGTTTTTCCTGCACCATCTTCCGCTTGGACTTGTATTCCTTCTCCTCGTCCGTGAGCTGCTTTTTCTCCTTGGCCGACAAGTCCTTTTCCTTTGCCTTGTTTTTGAGCGCCTTAACTTTCTCGCTCTTGTTGATGATGGTTTCGATGATGTTGTCGCCGAGCGCGCGCCAGCCTTCGATGCGCTCCACGGCAGCCATCGCCTCGGGGTTGTCGAGGACACGGCGCAGAGTGTCGTTGTCCACGTTCACCAGCATGGCCGATTCCCACTTGCGTGCGAGCAGCGTGGCCGAAGTTCCCGCCATCGCGATGTCGAGAATCCCGCCCGCGTCAATCTGCGTCATGTTCGCCCCGTCGTAGGCCAGCACGGGCAGGAACGAAATGAGGTCTCTGACGGCGTTCTCCGAGTTCGGTTCGCCGGGCGAAAGGCCGATCCCATACTCGGAAAGCTGCCGCAGCGCGCGCGTGGGCGCGAAATCGAACACGAAGCAGATGGGCTTGAGAACTTCCTCCGCGTTCGGGTCGTTGCCGTTGGGGTTCTTGATGGACCACGGCGATTGCACGCGAAACGCCGACTGAAAATACGTCTCCGGCGACTTCAGATTCCGCAACATCAGGATGGACGACCATTGCGGCACGGTGATGCCGGTCGTGAGCTTGCCGCAGGAAAGCGTGATGGTCTTGTTGTCGAAGCCGCTGCCGATGGCCTTGCGCACGGGCGGCAGCGCGTCCAACCCGATGCCGGCCGTTGCGCCAGCGGCGACAACCGCATCGTAGTCGTGCCAGAAGATGTTTTGCTTCTCGGCCAACAGGTTCGCCATCGCGTGACACGCCGCGACGTTGGGCAGAAACCAGAACGAGTGCTGGAGATACGGCAGCAGGCGCACGTCCGAATACGGAAACGGCGGGCGCGTGCCGGTCTTGAGATACTCGGCCGCCTTGGGCGCATAGCCGCCGCGGATGATGTCGAGCCACTTCTGCACGTCGCTCTTGTGTTTGAACTGCGCCTTGGTGCCGGTGCCGGATGCCTCAAAAAATGCGTTCAGGTCAAATTCGTCGAATTCCCCGGCGCTCGCGATCGCCACCAACTCGTCGGGCATCTGATAGGTGAGCAATCGCATCTGCGGCAGCGCGCCGTAAGGATTCCACTGGCCGGGATTCTTCTGCGCGAACTCTTCCTTGGCGCGCTGTTCATCCGTGTAGGTCCAGTTGAAGATAGCCTCCTCGATGAACTCGCCCGTCGCCAGCGCCTTGAACGGCGTGCCGGAGAGATACAGGTAAGCCTTGGTGGTGATGGGCAGGAACTCGCTCTCCTTGGCCGAGAGTTCCGTCAAGTCCTCGTTCATGTCTTCCAAGTCGGCAGCGTATTCGAGCTTGGTCTCCTTCTTGGCGACCACCTCTTCCTCGCCCTCGAATAGTTCCTTGGCCGTCTCGCGCCACGCGCCGAAGTGATATTCGTCGAACACCACCAAATCCCAGTTCACCGTGTGCAACCATTCGTTCTTGGCCTTGATGTTGCCCGCGTCGTCCCGGCCCAGCAGGTCCTGGAACGAACCGAAATAGACGAGCGGCTTCTTGGGTGAGACGCGCGTCGGATCGCTGCCGGAATTGCGCGAGAGGTATTGCCAGCCGTCGAAGTCCGCGTGCGATTCCAGATCCGTCAGCCACGCATCTTCCACGGCGGGCTTGAAGGTCACCACGAGCACGCGCTTCGACCCGAGTTTCTTGGCGAGCTGATACGCGGTGAAGGTCTTGCCGAAACGCATTTTCGCGTTCCACAGGAAACGCGGGACGACTTTCTTCTTCTCGGCCCAGATGGAGCGGAAGTAGTCGCAGGTCTTGTTCACGGCCTCGACCTGCTCCCGGCGCATCGCGAACGTCTCGGAGTGCGTGCCGGTGAACTGCTGCCCGGTGCGCAACTCGGTGAGGACGGTCTTCACGTCTTTGAGCGTGCAGCGCATCCATTCCAGTTCGGGATTTGCGAAATCTTTCCGGACGAGGGCGGCGCGCACCTCATGATCGGTGAACGTCGTGCCGTCGTCGCGCTCGGCTACCTCGTCCAGCTCGATTTTGTAATTCTTGATGCGGGCGGTCTTGAGTTGCTCGGCGACACGCTGCTTCACGTCGCGCGTGGTCTGCCCCAACTTGAGCAGTCCCGCGTGCGCCTTGTCGTCAATCGAGTAGGCGTAAATGCGCGGACGCGTCTCCGGCTTCGGCGCAAGGATTTCTTCAATGGTCTTGCTCATCAGCGCTGTCCTTCAGGTTGGCCTCAATCAGCCGCCGTTCTTTTTCGACCTCCAACCGGAGTTGTTCTTCCGTCGGCAGGCACAGCATGTATTTCGAGGCGAAGATTTGCCGGCGATCGTTCAGCACCGAATAGCGGGCCACCGTCTCGTTCTTTTCCGTGCAGAGAATGAGGCCAATCGTCGGGTTGTCGTCCAGCGCGACGAACAGGCCGTCATACATCCGCACATAGCCGTCCATCTGGCCGACATCCGCATGGGTCAATTCCCCCACCTTGAGATCAATCAGCAGGTAGAACTTCAGGCGGCAGTGGTAGAAAACCAGATCAATGTAACGGTCCTGTTCCTCGATGCGGACATGCTTCTGCCGGGCGACGAAGGCGAACCCACTGCCCAGTTCCAACAGAAAGCGTTGCAGGTGGCTGATGATCGCCCGCTCCAGTTCCGATTCGTGAAGCTCGGCAAAATTCGGATACCCGAGGAACTCCAGCACATACGGATTTTTGAGCAGCTCAGTCGCGGAGGGCTCTGCTTTCTGGAGTTTTCGTCCATCCGCAATGATTCTTTCCGGCCGCTGGCTGTGGAGGCAGCGCTCGTAATACTGCGTATGTATCTGCCGTTCCAGCGTGCGCTTGTCCCACGCCCCCGCCACGGCTTCGCGCTCGTAGAAATCCCGCGCCTCGATGTTGTCCACCCGCATCAATGCGCGGTAATGCGACCAGGAAAGATGCGGCGAGAAACCGCGCGGCAATTGGCTGCCCGCTGGGGAGCTTTCCTCGGGCCGGGCCAATTCTATCCCCAACGGGGAGAGAATTGGCGACTCCGAAGATTCCGCGCCCTTTGGGCGTGGTTTTGATGCTGCCGTGAATTCTCCGCCCGTTGGGTGGGGAATTGATGACTCCGAAGATTCTCCGCCCAATGGGTGGAGAATCTTGAGCCGGCTTTGAAAGGCTTGGTAGAACTGCTTGAAATACCAAAGATTTGTGACGGAAAACCCCTGCCCATACCGCTCCGTCAGCCGGGCCGACAGATCTTCAACAACTTTCTCGCCGTATTTCGCCCGCCCTTTGCCGCCCTGCAATTCCTGGACGATCTCCCGCCCGATCAGCCAGTAGGCCAGCACCATGTTGGTGTTCACCGCCCGGACGACATTGCCCCGCGCCTGCTCAAGGATGGAAACAACGCGCCCAAAAAGCGCCTCCGGTTTCTTCGCGGCAATTTTCCGTTTTGGTTTGGTCATCGGTTGGTCTCCAGTCTTGATTTCAGCCCCAACAGGACGGGCTATGCCATGGTTGGGATTGATTCACGCGGAGGCGCGGAGAACGCGGAGTCATAAGCCATGAAAAAGGGTTTCCTGCATCGGCAACCCTCTCCGCGCTTCCGCGTCTCCGCGTGAGGCTCGTTCCGTTTCCAGCGTGTCGGCAGTCGCCAATCGAGTAGGCGTAGATGCGCGGACGCGCCTTCGGCTTCGGCGCAAGGATTTCTTCGATGGACTTACTCATCGGCGCTGTCGTCGAGGTTCATCTCCCTGACCTGAGACTCAATATGAGCCTGCTCCTTTTTTGTGAGGCCATATTTCGAGTAAAGATCTGCGTCCGTCCAGTTTCGGTTCCACGTCTGCTGGGGTACCCAAGAGTATGTGGAGCGAAGTGCGTGCTGGGTAATTTTCCGAAGCGAAACGAGAAAACGAAAGAACCGCGTTGTGGTATAGCTCTGAACACTAGCTGCCGCTTTTTTACTCGCGAACGGCCCCGCAACCAAATACGTCTGTGTGCAAACCGAGTCAGGTGGAGCCACGATGGGAGGGCCAAGAACCACCGCAGGGACTGCCCCTCGATCCCCATAAGCCTCTGGGAGAAACACCTTCCATGAATCAATCAAATGGAGGTTCTTTCTGAGGTTGGATCGAGTGGTGTAACAAACGTTGCGGCGTCCACGGTCAGTTAGGTAGAGGGCCACCGAGCCGCGAAACGGTTTCTCCTCATATTCTGAATAGTTGGTGGCCAGGCCAAATGGCGTGTCTCCGCTCACAAGGTCGCTCATCGAAGGCTCGCCAAGGCGCTGAACCTTTATTAGAATGGTGACCGCACGCATGTCGCGCACAAAGATGTCGAACTCATCAAGCTTGCGAACGACCGCAGGTTGCTCCTCATCTCCGAGCATGAGCTTGTATTCGCAGTCGCCTTGATGATTCCCGTCCCACAAGAAGTAACCGCCGCCGCCCTCGAAATCGACACCCGGGAACGCCGTTGACATCTTCGTGTAGTCAACAAAGTGGCTGATGTGCTTGCCCGTAAGCATCGTCCTTCGGAACTCGTCCATACCACGGCCGCCAGCTAGCCACCTTGACGGGATCACCATAGTCAGGAAGCGCGGGTCGAGCTTCATCGCCTGCTCCACGAATAGGTGATAGATCGAGGAGTCACTCGAACCACCCGCACCACCCGTCATTTGATACGGCGGATTTCCTATGATTAGGTCGAACTGCATGTTGTCTCCAAAAATCTCGGTGAGCCGAGTCTTGATGTTGTCAGTGTGTAAAAACGCATAGGCATGGGTTTCTAACTTGTCCTTGCGGTCAAAGATTTCTTTCGGCGCTCCGCAATAACGGCACCTGCCGTCCTCCCAGGTATGCTGCGTGCGCTTGAACCAGATGTTGCCATCATCACTGGCGAACGATTTGGCGATGGAGTGCTCGCCTTTGGCATGCTTGGAGCAATACACGCTGCGCCGCGCGAGCAGGCTGGTGATTTGCGTGATGCCGATGCCGAACACCTGCCGGGTCAGGATGTGATTGACGCGTCTTTCCAGATTCGGAATCTCGTCCTCCAATCCCTTGGTTAGGCGGCTGGTGATCTCGCGCAGAAACACGCCGGATTTCGTGCATGGGTCGAGAAACCGCTCGGTCTCGCCCTTCACAAGGTCGAGCATAGCCTCGACCATCCACGCGGGGGTCAGGACCTCCCTGTGGTCAGCGACGCGTTGTTTGGACTTCACCAAGCTCATGAGCAAATGCGGTCGGAGCATAGTCCATCGCTGCGCCCCAAGCAGCTAAGATCGCGCTTGGCAGCGGAATTGTTTTTGGGACAATGGTCGGCGGGTGCGCAAGCGTAACCCTTGTTTGGCCAAGGATGGACTTCCTTGCTGACTTCAGCGAAGCGCGGGACGGTGAAGGTCGAGGACGGGCGCGGAAGGTTCATGGGCTCTGAGGCTGGAGTTGGCGCTGGACCGGTCGGCGGCGTCCGAGAGGTTCTTTTCCAACTTAGCGTTGTCTGTGTCTTTTTCGGATGGGCTGATCCAAAACATGCGTTTAGGTTCTGAGCTCGAAGGCTGCGGAGAGATCGACCGCGTTGCTCCCTTTGATCCCGGTGTGTCTATGCATAATCCGTTTGGTGAACGAAGCTAATTGAAGCGGTCATTAGGAGAAAGAGGAAAAACACTCTCTGCGCTTCTTTCGAGACCCGGACCAGCCAATCGTAGCGAAAAAACTGCGACGCGTGTGGGAATGTGGGAGAACCTTTGAGTATTGGAAGTTCAGAGGGCTTGCCCTTTGGCGCGGGTCTGGGCTGGCGTGAGGCCCAGCGCCGGGGTTTGGGGACGGCGGGAGTTCCCAACAAATGGGCATCAGGCTCGGAGTAATCCAGAGCTATTTCTCCAACTTCGCTTCAGCGCGGGTGAGTTTGAGTTCGACGGAATGGTCTCGCTTCTCAGCGATTGCAAATTTTTTCCGAAGGTCTGGGGTCTCCTTCGCATGGGTTTCCTGAAGTCCAGCGTGGAGCGTGCCGACGAGGTTTGTCAGAGTGAACAATTCCGCAGAGTGAGGACGGTCAGGTTCGATCTGCGGGAGGGAATCGTAAGCTGTTCGTCCATCACGATCTATGACTCCACGAGTTGTCAAAAGTAGGAACCGACACGTTTTCGCGCCAGTCAGCGCTCAGAACTCGGCGTCGGCTCCCAGCGCCAAGCAGGCCCGAAAGCGGTGGGCGGC
>JAQBVM010000346.1 GCA_027623095.1 Verrucomicrobiota bacterium | reverse complement strand
CCGCGCTCCTCTCCTCAATCCGAATAAGAAGGAGCGGTTCAGGCGTATCCTGATTCGGAGATGCGCCCGTTCCACTAAGTCACTGACGGCGCGCGCGGCAATGCAGGTGTACTTCGCTGAAATCGGATTGTATCAATGTTTCGGTCTGATCCACCAGAGGGTTACCCCGTGCTCCTCTCGTACCGGAGTTCCGAGATCCTTCGTTGGAGTGAACTTAATGGCTTTCGGAGTATGAAAGTCTATCAGTTTGCCGCTATCTGACACTTTGTGGGATGTGGCATGCAAACCACCCAGGAGCGCATGGGCTCTGATCGCGTGGTCTTTCGCGTACGATTTGGGATCGATGTGGAAAAACCCCCACAGGAAGTTGCGGAGATAACCGTCCTTCGAAGCGACATCGTCGTGGAGTGCTTTATTCGTTGTTCGCGCGACATACGTTCTCGTGCCGATCTTGTATTGAAAAAAATGGTCCATGCCCGGAATGTTAATTTCGCTTTTGCCGGACAGCCAGCGTTTATTTGCCCGACTTGATTCTGAGCGACATCAAAATGGAGGGTTTTGATGGGTATGCGGCGCTCGCTGCAGTCCGTTACCAACCTCGCACATCCGCCATTCCAGTGATTTTGATGACACGCCAGCCCGACGAACAAGGCAGGCGTTTCGCCATGGAGTTGGGAGCGGACGATTATTTGAACAAGCCATTCACGCCGAGTGAACTGCTGACCTCAATCCACGTCCAGTTCAAGAAACAATCAGCCATCAAACAACAGGCTCTCGATATTGAAAGAGCCGCGCATCCAGAAACCCGCGAGTCCGGCGGGATCGAATCTCGGAGCGATGGGCAGAACGAGACTTCGCTCCCGCAAAATGTTTGCCGAGACACCAGTATTGTGACACCCCGCGCTATTGCGCAAGTTGCCACGGGAGGGATCCTGGTTCCCGCGAACTTTCCATCGGACGCGCGAGCGGAACCGGAACAAGTGACATCGTCAATTTCGCCTTTGGAATCGTATGTTGAAACGTTTCTAAGAATGGTGAACTGCTTTCACCCCAATTTGGGGAATACTGCCATGAGGGCGGTGGCATTGTGCAACTCCCTGGCAGGCCTCTGCGACTTGTCGGTCAAAGACGCTCAAGATCTTTGCTGCAGCGCCGCCCTGCACGATATTTCTCTCGTTGGATTGGAACGTGAAGCTGTGGGCCGCTGGCTCCGCGACCCAAGAAAGGTCACTGAAGAGGAGGATGCTTACATCAAGCAGCATCCAGCCGAAACTCAGCGAATGCTGCAAGATCTGCCGGTTTTCGAGGGCGCAGGTAGGATCATCCGATCCCATCACGAGAACTGGGATGGAACAGGATACCCTGACCGGCTTCAGAACGAAACGATTCCTTGGTTGCCCAGAATTCTTTCGGCGGTCCTCTTTTACTGCAACCAACATACACTCGGGGCGCCCGCGTTGAAACGGTTGCAGGCGATGTCCGGAAAAGTGTTCGATCCGAAAGCGGTCGCCATTGTCGCGGACGCGGCGGTCAATGCCAAGATTCCGCGAGGCGTCCGAGAGATTCTTTTGAATGAGTTGAGGCCTGGTCAAGTCGTTGCCGGCGAGATATACAATTCATCCGGAATGGCGCTGGTTCATTCGGAACGGGAACTGACAGAGTCCCTGATCAGCAAACTCATGAGCATCAATCGCGTGACTCCACTGGATCAGTTCGTTCTGGTTTACTGCTAGTTGGGAACGAACCATGCCTCTGTGAGTCGGACGCACGGGGCATTCCCGAAACCGATTTGGTTGGCTGCGCGATCCATGGATTGAATCGCAATAAAGAGCACTCGGATCGAATATGTTAATCGTTCATGTTCATGTAAACGTAAAGCCCAGCTCGCTGGAGGCCTTTAAGGAAGCGTCCTTTCTAAACGCCCGCCAAAGTCTCAACGAACCCGGCATCGCTCGTTTTGACGTGGTTCAACAGAATGACGCGCCGAATAAATTTGTTCTGGTCGAAGTGTATCGTGACGAAGAGGCTCCGGCGAAGCACAAGGAGACCGCGCATTACCAACTGTGGCGCGACACGGTAGCCCCAATGATGGCGGAGCCGCGCACAAGCACGAAGTTCACAAACATCTTTCCAAACGAATCCGGGTGGTAGGCACCGGCTGAAGCTCCATGAACCCAAACACACTTAGCCGGCGAAACTTTCTTCACCTGAGCGCGGCAACCGCCGCTGGCCTAATCCTTCCAGCATCCGCGAGTGGCCAAGGCCAGGCGTCCTCTGGAAGAAAGACCGATTTTCAGATTGCCTGCATGACCCTGCCTTATGCGCAGTGCTCGTTTCAGCGAGCTCTGGAAGGAATCCATGATGCGGGATTCAAATACGTGGCTTGGGGAACTCGCCATCGCCAGCCTAACGGCGAATCACTTCCGGTTCTTGAGCCGGAAGCTCCGCCTAGCACGGCGAAAGAATTCGGTGTGCGATGCCGGGATACTGGATTGACTCCTTTGATGATGTTTTCGGGAATCTATCCTGAAGCCAAAAATGCCCTTGAAGTCTTGACGAACCGGATTCGCCAGGCCGCAGCAGCGAGGATTCCCCAAGTTCTCACCTTCGGCCATACGGAAGGCGGCAGTCGTCCGATATGGATCGAACGATTTCGGAAACTGGGACCTATCGCCCGTGATCACGGTGTTCTGCTGGTCATCAAACAACATGGCGGCGATACCGGAACCGGCGCTGCGTGCGCTGATGTTGTCCGTGAAGTTGCGGATGAAGGCGTGAAAGTCAACTATGACGCCGGAAACGTCATGGACTACCTGAACCTGGATCCAATCACGGACATTCAATCGTGCGCCGAAGAAATCCGGAGTTTCTGCATCAAAGATCATCGGAATTTCCCAAAGGATCAGGATTGCGGGCCCGGGTTCGGTGAAATCGATCACTACAAGCTCCTTCAACCCGTCGCGTTCACCGGTTTGACCATGCCGCTTTGTTGCGAAAACATCTTTGCGCCGCTGGTCGAGCGGCCCACGGACGCCTCCGAGATCGACACTCTCGCCCGCCGCGCCAGGGAATTCCTGGAAATCGTTATACGCGGCCTTCACACCTGAAATGCCAATAAACCCACCATCCCATCTGAGACTCAGCTTCGGATGAAAATGCCGATTCAAGCACGATCTTCGTTTTCCGGGGAGGGTGAGACTCCCGTCAAACCCATTCTTGGGTGGCTCTCCTCTCACGGTCTTGGACCCGTCTTGCTCGTGTTCAGCCTCGCTTTTCCTCCCGAGCCGCTCGCGCAACCAAGCAAGATTGTCGAGACAGACGCTAACGCGATCGTCCCAACCCAAGTAATCCCGTTGTTCAATAAGTCCGGTTTTCCAAAACTCTATGCATGGCTTGACACCACAAAATATGACGACCCCGATCACGTTTTCTCCGTGACGAATGGACTCGTGTCGAATGCGTTTGCGACCGCGACCGCATTACCGTGATCGTCAACGGCACGATTGTGAATGAATGCTACGCCGCCTTTCCATCTTCCGGGAAAATCCTTCTGGAATCGGAAGGATTTGACATTCTCTTTCGCAAATTCGAACTGCACCCTCTCTCTCGATGAACGACGCCCCACATTCAACTTGCCAGGCCCATGTTCTGTGAACGTTGGAAGTTCGGGTCCGTCTGCTCAATGTAGAGCGGACTGGCAATCCGCGATGCAGCCAATTGCCAATCGGCGCTACGGTCTCGATTCGCATCCGATTTTCCGAAGTATTGACTGTTTAGAAAAACTCGACCGATCTGCGCACTCCTTAACCCTATGAAACTCGTTCCTCCCCAACCCTCCCCAGTCAACCGCCGTCAATTCCTCCAGTCTGCCGGTGCCACGATCGCTGCCGGAACCATCGCTGCTCGTGACACGTGGGCGCAGCGGACACCGCCAAGCCCAAGCGACACAATCAAGATCGGTTTGATCGGCTGCGGCGGGCGCGGAACCGGCGCGGCAGCGCAGGCGCTTGAGGCGGATCCGAATGTCCAATTGGTTTCCCTGGGCGACGCATTCCGCGACCGGCTTGACACGAGTCTCAAGAGCCTCACCGCTCAGGACACGATCCGCGCCAAGATCGACGTGCCGGAAAACCGCAAACACGTTGGATTTGACGCTTACAAGGCCGTAATCGCGGACGGCGTGGACGTCGTGTTATTAACAACGCCGCCCCATTTTCGTCCCATCCATCTCAAAGCGGCCATTGCCGCGGGAAAACACGTCTTTGCCGAGAAACCCGTCGCCGTCGATGCCCCGGGAGTTCGCTCCGTCTTGGACACGTGCGCGGAAGCCAAGAAGCGAAATCTCTCCGTGGTCTCCGGATTGTGTCTCCGCTATTCGTATGGTTTCCAGGAAACTGTTAAACGCATTCACGACGGCGCACTCGGCGAGATTCGCACGCTTCAAGCCAATGATTACCGAGGCCCAATCTGGGTGAAACCGCGCCAGCCGGACTGGACTGATATGCATTGGCAAATGCGGAACTGGTACTATTTCACGTGGTTGTCCGGTGATTTTAACGTGGAACAGCATGTACATTACCTCGATGTTTGCACATGGATCATGAAGAACGAATATCCCGTGCATGCCGTTGGAATGGGAGGACGCCAAGTTCGCACCGGCGAGGAATACGGCAATATCTACGACCATCATTCCGTCGTCTATGAATACGCCAACGGCGTGAAGTTGTTCAGCAACTGCCGGCAGCAGCAAGGCTGCCACAACGAGATGTCCAGTTTCGTGATGGGAGAAAAAGGGACGGCCGAAGTTTCCGAGCGGCGCCTCGCCATTTCCGCGGGCTCGGACTGGAAGTATGACGGCCCGAAAAACAATTTCTACCAAACCGAACACGACGAACTCTTCGCCAGCATCCGAAACAGCAAGCCGCTCAACAACGGCGAATACATGGCCAAGAGCACCCTGCTCGCCATCATGGGGCGAATGGCCACGTACACCGGCAAACAGATTACTTGGGAACAAGCCCTGAACTCGAAGGAAGACCTTTCGCCACAGAAATACGAATGGGGTCCGATCCCCACTCCCCCGATTGCTCTGCCCGGCGGTACTCCGTTTCTTTAGCGATCACAAGTGTTTGGGTTCCCTGGCAATCGGAGTCACTTCGTAGTCCAACTGCCTTTCCAAAGGTAACTTTGCTCCGTTCGATAAGATTAGTGCCGACGGCGCAGTGTCTTCAAAAACTCCACTTTCCATTCCGGCCACTGCTCCTGTTCGGGAGGAATCCAAACCGCTGTCTTGTCCGTGGTAGGTTCCGGGCGTGGATAATCTTCGGCTTGGTGTCGCTGACCTTCGCGGAAGAACCAGCGAATCGCCTCCTTCCATTGCTCGACCTGCCAAGGCTGCGGTTGTTTCTCTTTCACGGCCCATTCGATGAAATAGCGAGGCGACTGATGAGTCACTTCGGCGCGTCCGCGCCTGAAAAAATTCAGAAACCAGCCTATCGTGATATCGAAAGAGTTTCGTTGCTTTTCGGGCAGCCTGAGGGCCGCTAGCGACTCCCTCCAATCTGGAAAATTGAGCCTCCTCTTTTCGCTTTTGCCGTTTCAATAAACGGCTAGAATGTTAGACGGACTAGACGATAGGCCAATGAAGAAACTCATCATTCTCCCGCTTCTGCTGGCAGCGCACTCAAGCCATTCGGCCGAACAGAATCAGGCTCATACGATCCCGAAATCCCATGATGTTACCGCTTTCATCCAACGACTCGACTCTCTCCGCAAGGATGCCAACATCCCGGGATTGTCCGTCGCCGTCGTGAAGGATCACGCGATAGTTCTCGCGGCGGGTTTGGGTTACGCGGATGTCGAAGCTGGCATTCCCGCTACCGCCGAGACGGCCTACGACGTCGCGTCGGTCGCGAAGCCGCTTTCTGCGGTCGTTGTCCTGCGACTCGTCGAGGAGGGAGCGCTTGATCTCGATAGACGGCTCGTGGACTACAGCGAATGGACAGACTTCTGCACCGGGTTCAGTCAGCAGCCATCCATTTTCGCCCGGGATCTCCGCTGCCAGCCTGCGAGCCACACGCTTCGCCACCTGCTGTCTCATACGGCTACGGGGACGCCCGGCACCCGGTTCTCGTACAACCCGGTCCTCTACTCCTGGGCATCGCGCCCGATCATGGCCGCCGCTTACGCTCCCTTCTCGACCCTCGTCGAACGGTACATCTTCATGCCGGCGGGCATGAGGAAGTCGGCCCGCAAGCACCGCGACCTTCCTTTGCGCGAGGACATGGTCCAGCGGCTCGCGCCGCCGTATCGAATCGACAGCTCTGGAGCGATCGTACGTGCGGGGGCGCGGCCGCCGCAGGGAGACGGTGCTGCTGGCGGGGTCGTCACCACCGTCCTCGATCTTGCCAAGTTCGACGTCGCGCTCGATGAGGGGGTGCTGATCTCAGCGAAGTCACGCGCCGAAATGATGACCCCGACGCGGTCAAACAACGGGGAGGCACTTCCATACGGATTGGGCTGGTTCGTGCAGGAATACGAAGGCCATACGCTCGTCTGGCACTCGGGGTGGTGGGAGGACGCTTGCTCCGCGCTGTATCTCAAGATTCCAACCCTGAACCTTAGCTTTATCCTATTGGCGAACAGTGAAGGTATCTGGTGGGACAATCCACTTGAACAGGCAGCGGTCGGGCGTTCTCAATTCGCTCAGGCGTTTCTTTCAACGTTCGTTGATCGCTAACCGTGACCGTCTAACATTGAAGGGTGTATTGCTGCGGAGCAAAGCGGAGCCAGCAACTACGCCCCTGGTTGAACAAGCCCG
>JAQBVM010000345.1 GCA_027623095.1 Verrucomicrobiota bacterium | reverse complement strand
AGTTTTACAATTGTTCTGAAGTTTGATGCGCGTGCCTATGGTTGCTCTCCCGCGGAAGTAAATCTTCGGGGTCTTAATCTGGCGCTTCTTGATGTTCTCAAACCAGGGCGTCAAGCGCCGGACCATGAACGTTCCGGCCAAAATGTCGACGTAACGGCTGACCGTGGTATCCGCGACGCCCAGGCTCGTGCCGAGTTCGAAGGCGTTGAACCGGCCCGCAGCGTGCGGAACGCGTGTAACCATTCTCGATGGGCGACCCATTTGCATTTACTTTAAGCGGAAGGTTGGAGCAACCGTTCGCCGGCCAGTCCGAGCAGGTAGTAGCTCGTCGGAATGATCAGGAGCGTCAGGAAGGTCGATGTCAGCAGCCCGCAGATGACCGCGATCGCCATCGGTGTGCGGATCTCCGCGCCGTCACCCATGCCCAACGCCATCGGGAGCAGGCCCAAGACAGTGGTGGCGGTGGTCATGAGAATCGGCCGGAGCCGGACATGGCCTGCTTTGACGAGGGCTTCTCTCAGCTCCATGCCCCGGCCACGGAGCGTGTTGGTGTAGTCCACCAGCACGATGGCGTTGTTCACCACGATTCCCGCGAGCATAATCATTCCCAGAAAAACGACCACCGAAAGATTGATGCCCATGAATTTGAGACCGATCACCGTCCCGACGAATGCCATCGGGATAGTAAGCATGATGATGAGAGGCTGCACCAAGGATTCGAACTGAGAGGCCATAATCACATACACGAGGAATAAACTTAGGCCCAGCGCCAGATAAAGGCTGCCCCGGCTTCGTTCCCACTCCTGGTTTTGTCCGGTGATCTGAAAATCCATGTGAACGGGCCAGGCGATGCCTTGTTCCAGCGTCTTCTGCACCGCCTCGACCGCCGCGCCCAACGAACCGCCGCCGATGTTCGCCTCGACCAAGGCAACACGCCTGCCATCAATGCGCCGAATCTCGCTCGGTCCCTCGCCCACGGCCAGGCTGGCGATCGAATTGAGAGGGATCGCGGTCGCGGCTCCAGGATTAATGATGAGTTTACCCACGTCCGCGACCTCTTCGCGATCCGTTTCCGCGAGACGCACGACAATGGGCACGCGGCGGTCGCGCCGGTTCAAGCGGGTTGCTTCCGAGCCCTTGACCATGTCGCGCACCTGGTTGGCCACGTTGTTGATGTTTAGTTCATGCCGGATCATTTGCAAACGGTCATAGCTGATCTCGACTTCCGGCGCGCCGCTGCGCAGCGAGGGTTCGACATCGGCTACTTCCGGCGATTTCGAGAGAAGAGCGGTGGCCTCGTCTGAGAACTGTTTCAATTCCGTTAGATCCTCGCCGTCGATCTGAACAACCACCGGTTTCTTGGAACTGAAAAGCACGGGTCGCGTGACGCGCGTATTGAGGTCCGGCACGTTTTGAAAAAGTCTGCGCAGTTCCTTGATGACATGGTCCTCCGTCTCCTTGGGCCGTTCGGTTTTGACCAGAAGGACCTTGAATTTTGCCGAATGCTCCCCATCGTCCGAGCGTTTCATGTTGCTGGTGTCAAAACCGTACATGACCAGCAGCGTCGCAATGTGAAGCTCATCCTTTCGCTCGAGGATCGCACGTTCCACTTTGCTCAGGAGCGACACGGTCTCATCCAATGGAGTGCCGACCGGCAGGGCGGCTTCAAAGGTGAATTCACTCTGGTGAACCTCGGGCAACAGCTCTGATTGCAGTTGTCTGCCAACCGTGTAGGTCAGGACACAACAGGCCAGAGTCAGCATCACCATCGACATCGGGTTGGCCAGAGCCCAGCGAAGCACTTTCCGATAAGACCCGTCTTCAGTTTCCGCTTCGATCAGGTCCTTTTTCCGCGGTAAAATCCGGCCCAACGAACCCATCAGCCGCGCGGCAAGCAGAACGATTCCGGAGATGCATCGAATGATCCAGACAAGGCTCAACCCGGTGAGCTCGAGCAGAAATGAAATGGCCAGGCGCGGCACCACGTAGGGCAGCTTTAGAAGCAACAGGCCGCGGCTGCCTTGAAGACTTTGCTCGAACGCACCGATTGAACTCCACAGTCCGCCCAGCTTTTCCCCTGTGGGATTCTGGGGTTTCCTCCGAACTTTCAATAACGAGACAATCAATGGGAACAGGCATACCCCTCCCCAAATCCAGAACACCTTCCAAGCGGACGCGGTGGATTGGACCTGTTTGAGCGGGCCCGGATTCTTTCCTGGCGTGTCCATCCAGTAGCTGTAACCGAGGGCCGTTCCGACCATCACCGCCAGCAACAATCCCATCGGCAACAGGACGCGCAGCAGCAGAGTCGAAGGACGGAGGCGCCCGGCGAAGGCTCCCAGCGGATGGGAAACCATGCCCGCGCCAGTTTTCAGTTTGAACCCCGCACGACTGGCCAGCATCGGAATGAACCAGACGGCCACAATCAATGAGGCGATCAACGACGTCACCACGGTGATTCCAAGATCGCTAAAAACCTGGCCGGCCATGCCTTCGACGAAGACCATCGGAAAGAACACGCAGACCGACGTCAATGTCGAGGCAATCACGGCGCCGCGAACTTCGTGTGTGCCCCGGATCGCGGCTTCGCGAACGGAGTCTCCTTCCGCCCGGCACCGAAAGATCGATTCGAGCACCACAATCGACGAATCCACCAGCATTCCGATACCCATCGCCAGCCCGCCAAGCGACATGATGTTCAAGGAAACCCCCAACAGGTTCAACGGGGCAAAGGTGACGAAAATCGAGATGGGAATGCTGATGGCAATGATGGCCGTGGTCCGGATGTCCCGCAAAAACACCAGCAGAACGGCGATGGCCAGAAAACCACCCATCACGGCTGTGCTCTTAACTTCCTTGATGCTGTTGTCGATGAAGATCGACCGGTCAGCGACCACCTGCAATATTACGTCTGCCTCATTGAATAACTTTCCCGCAAGGGTTGTTTTCCTCGACCCATTGATGGACCCGACGGCCGCCTTGATCCGGTCCGCCACTTTCACCATGTTCGAGTCCGCCTCCTTGTAAATGTCGATCTGCACACTCTCTCCGCCGTCGGTGCGGGTGAGCATTTCACGGTCGCGCTCGCCGTAAACGACCTGCCCAATGTCCTTCAAGCGAAGCTCGCGGCCGTCCTGGCGAAAGATGACGGTATTGGCGACCTCCTCCAGATTCTTGTACTCATTGATCGTGCGGATCATGTATTCCGCGCTGCCCTCCCGAATTCTTCCGCCCGCAGCATTGATGTTTTCGGCCCGCAGCCGTTCCATTACCCGGCTAATAGGAATGTTCAATCGTTGCAGCTTTCCGGCATCAATCAGGACGTGAATTTCCTCCTCCAACCCGCCTCGCACTCGCGCAGCCGCAACCCCGGTGATCGGTTCCAGCGCCCGCTTGACCTGCAGTTCGGCGATTCGTCGCAGCCGCCTCGCGGCGGCACTGATTTGCGCTTTGTCCTCCAACGCCACACTAGACTGAAGGCCGGCACGTTCCGGCGCCGCCGCCGAAAGGCTAAGTTCCATCACGGGATCGAGTGACGGATCGTAATGCAGCAGCAGAGGCTTCTCCGCCTCCCGGGGCAGATAAACCGTGTCCAGTTTTTCGAGGGTGTTTTGAATGGCTTCGATCATCGAAGTGCCCCAAACAAACTCCAGGACGACGTCGCTGACCCCGGCGCGACTGATGCTGCTGATTTCATTCAAGCCGCCAACAACTCCCAACTGTTCCTCAATGCGCCGGCTAATGTCGTTCTCCACCTCCTCGGGCGCCGCTCCGGGATATTCAGTGCGGACCGTGAGGGTAGGATAGCTCATCTCCGGCATGAGCGTGACCGGCAGCCGGCCCAGCGAAAAATATCCAAAGACCACGGCGGCCAGAAAAACCATCAGAACCGCGACCGGCCGGTCCGTCGTGAAATTGGGTTTTGGATGTGGCAACTCCATGCGGACGAGTTTGGAGCAAGCTTAATTGACGCCCTGCGCAGCCGCCTTCGTTGCGGCGGAAACGGAATTCGTTTTCGCCTGAGCAAGGGAGGCTGCCGGAGACAGGCTTCCTCCCTCCGGTTCGCTGAGTTCCCTGATCGGCGAGTCGTCTTTCAGACCGGAATGGCCCGCCGCCACGATCAGGTCGCCGACTTCGAACCCCCTCGTGGGTTCGATATGCTCCTTGTCGGCGTTTGTTGGAACCACCAATTCACGTCGCGCGCGCATCACTCCATTCGTGTCCTTGTACATCTTGAAGGCGAACGTCTGGTCGTTGTCATAAACGATCGATCGCTTTGGAATCAGGAGCGCGTCTTTTTTGGAATCCAGCACCAGTTCCACGTCAACCCACATTCCCGGTCGAAGCAGACCGAGTTCCTTGACGCCGACGACAACCTTTATGGTGCCGGCACGGGCCTCCACGACCGGAGAAATGCGCTTCACAAAACCCTCAAACACCCGATCACCCAGCGTGCTGGAAATCAGCCGGGCCTCCATGTCCGGCTTCAACTTCGGCAGATACTGTTCGGGCACGTTGATAACCGCCACGATCGATTCCAGATCGATGATTTCAAAAATCGGAGTGCCCAAAGTGACTTGATCGCCCACCTTGACCGTTCGACTTGTAACCGTTCCTTTGATTGGCGCTCGCACTTCGGTGTATTCGAGCTGCCGTTTGGCAGTTTCTAACTGCAACCGGGCTCGGTTGAATGCGAACTCCGAGTTCCGGAATGCCGATTCACTGACCAAGCTCTGGTCGTAAAGACTTTTCTGCCGGTCGAATTCGATCCGGGCTTCTTCGTGCTGACTCATCGCCTGATCGAAATCCGTCCGCTGTCGATCATCCTCCAAACGGAGCAAGACTTGCCCTTTTTCAACCTTGTCTCCTTCTTCCACAAGGAGTTCTTCGGACGGATTCTGTGTGCGGGCCAATACTTGAACGTGGGCCTCTGCTTCAAGCGGTGAGGATCGTTCCAGTATTTCCTCGATCATCCCCCGTGTTACTTGGCTCAACTCGACAAGCGCGGGCTTTGTGGCGGGAGCATCGGACGTGTTCGGCATCGACTTGCTATCAGCCAGTTCCTTCGAACCGCAACCCACGAGTGTCAAGACAGCGGTGAAGAGGATTATCAGGCGCGCCGGTCCAGTAACATTCCATTTATTATCCGGTGAATAAAGAGTCATTCTCAATTAATAGAAACGATCGACTGCGCCCGATCCTGACACGCAACGAAGAAAACGAAAGTGATGTCTCTCAGCGGATAGCAGTTCTCATTTTAGAAAGTATGGAGTTCCGGTTTAGGCGCGAAATCCGCCTCAAGGCTAATGCCATTCGGTAATTGTTCCGCAGAATCCCAAAGGGATTCCGCCTTAAAGCCCAGGGTTGCGAGGGACGAGCAACCCTGGGTAAATTGACGGCGAACGCGGCAACCCCAAGGGGGTTGTGCCCTGAAATGTAAAGGAGTCTATGCCTCAATCGTTGTCCATCATTTATATTCACCTGGTTTTCTCCACCAAGGACCGTCGTCCATATCTACGGGACCCGGAAACACCAGGCCATATGGGACGAACGATATATTTGGGATTGAGACGCAATCCCGTTGGGATTGTGGGAACTGCGGTCCTACCTTGGGCTGGTTTTTTGGAGTTGTCGTTGGAAATGAATTACCGAATGGCATTAGCCTTAAGGCGGGACTTACGGGTCGCGTGCAGTGCTGAGCGCCAAAATAAGACCGCTCAACGGAATGTGAGAGTACAGGCTCGGAGGACAGGGGTCTCATTATCATTATTCAACTAAGACACAGGCCGGAGAAGCCTGTCTATTTCTTCAATACCTCGTCCAGAAATTGGTAGAGCGCTTCCGTAGGCGAATCACCGGGCAAGCCGAGATTGGCGTTGAGGTTGTTGTGGTTCGTCTCATTCGCTCCGAATACACGCACAGGAATTCCAGCCTCCTTTAGCACCGCCCCAAGCCGTTGCGCTTGCGCCGTCACGTCCGGATGATCGGCCACGTGCAAGATCAGGAACGGCGGAATTCCCTTCCCTTTCGCCACGTGCGTGACTGCCGAAAAATCGCGGTGCTTCTCCGGGTCGTTGCCGAACTTCTCCCGGTGACCGAACTTCGGTTGCGGCTGGCCGTGGACTCGCCGGCGTGTCTCACCCGTTTCGATGATAGCCGGCACGTCATAGGTGTCGCCATCGACCGGCACGCATCCTTGGAGGACGGAAAACGGGACGCCTTCGGCATGCAAGTAACGGTTATCAATGCAAATCAAGGCCGCAAGCTGCGCTCCGGCGGAATGTCCCATCACGAAGATACGCTCCGGATCGCCGCCGTGCGCGGCGACGTGGCGGTGGACCCAGGCGAGGGATTTTGCGACATCGCCGATGATTGTGCCCATGTCCACGTGCGGTAAGAGCCGATAGTTTGTGGAGACAAAGACAAATCCCCGCTCAGTAAAGATCTGCGGTTTGAGCTGGACGCTCGTCTTGTCGCCCGTCTGCCAGCCACCACCGTGGATCCAGAAGACCACAGGCAGGTTCTTCGCGTTCTTGGGTGCGTAAATGTCGAGGATTTGGCGTTCGTGGTGCGGCTCGGTGTAGGGAATGTGATTGTTGACATTCTGCGCCTGAGCGGCGGTCAGGAGCATGAGGAGAGCGATGGCAGTTTTCATGATGATCGATCGACGGTGTCTTGCAGGGATCAGATAATCTGATTTTTCTCTTGGCTGCAATGCAAGAAGTCGCTGTCGCCGAACCTCGGGCGCATCTCCGATTGAGGGCACACCTGAACCGCTCCTTCTTCTTCGGATTGAGGAGAGGAACGCGGAGGCTGGTGA
>JAQBVM010000344.1 GCA_027623095.1 Verrucomicrobiota bacterium | reverse complement strand
TTGCGTTCAGTGCCGTTGCGTGACAGCGTGACAATGCGCGCGGGCCCGGTCTGCTTGTCGTCGGCAGGGCGGATCCAGGCTTCAATCGTGAGCTCATTCGAACGGCGGACCGCCTCGATGATTCGCCCCGGCGGTTCCGTGGATTCGATGATGGTTTTCCCGCGCACGGTGAGCGAGCCCTTCGACCGGACGACGGCGTGGGGATTGCTGATCCGCAAATTCACGGGTTCACCGACGCCCGAACGATCTTTGACGATCGCGCCGTCAGTTGAACTAAAATCGTAAAGCGCCTGTAGCCCATTGGTTGCCCGCGAGGCGGCCTGCGCTCCTACGAACGGCAGGCATAAGAACAAGGCCGTGGCGATGAACTGTCCAGCGGATTTTAAGAATTGCAGCGGCATTTGATGTGAACAAAGCGGACTGGCCATAACATTTCGCCATTCAACTCATGCGGGACTGTATCGCCTGCGAATCTAAAAACTCAATCGAATACAACTGGGTTTTTCAGCGTTGTTGGTTGTGGCGTGAACTTCGCTTGCTCGTATGACCGCGCGCTAACGTTGGCCAATCGGGTTCAAACTAGAGCAAGACCACATCTTGGAATGCGTTCATTTCCGTCTCCGCGTTGGATTGCCTCTCTCTCCGCCGGATTTCCGCCGCTTTGGACCGGCGCAATCGGGCTCGGGCACTCTTGGGGCTTCCCAAGTGCAATCGCTCGGCGATCGCCTTGACCGAAAGGATCGTTTCTCTCCTGAGGCGATTGGCGAGCGCCAATTTCGCCGGATCATACTTCCGGCGGAGCGACAGATCCGCTGCGCTCCAACCCAGGCGACGCGGTTCTTCGCAGATGATACGCTCAGGTTTGGCCTCCGCGCTTTCGCGGCGCAATTCCCCGGAATGATGCTCACCCAGCGTTGTCTCCTTTCTTTCGAGCAATGGGTAGCTCGTTTAGGCAGCCGTGATTCACGAAGTTTTGCCGCGCGGCAAAACTCGACTTGGGCGCATTAGAATCGCTTAGCTTTTTGAAATCCAATAAGTTGAACAGGAAATGAGAGCGGCAGGCCGTTCGGAACGGATAAACCTGGAAACGGCAGTTAGCGCTAAGTCGCAGAGTGGCAAAGTCGCAAAGGCAGGTCATTTAGATCGAGGAAAGAAAGGGCTTCAGGGCTCACCAACTCGGTGAATTTCGAAGGTTGCCTAAACCGTTGCGCCGTTGCGCCGTTGTGTTAAATCCAAAACCCTGGGAAACACCGTGATACGACGGATGCCATTCGCAGGATGGGAGTTGTATGGATATAGATCTCGGACATCATCTGAAGCCCGTTGAAATTCATTCGACAGTTCCCAGACTTGCGTGATGGCCGAAAACACTGAAGAATCACCTTCTGAACCCTGCGATGAAAACGGTCAACGGCCAATACAATGCGAAGCGGAACCCTATTCCGCAGCTTCTTGGTTTCCTTGCCATCCTTTGCCTGAGCGAGATTGTGCCGGTCGGAGCGGAAGATATTCAATTCAATCGGGATATCCGGCCTGTCCTCTCGGAAAACTGCTTCTATTGCCATGGGCAGGATGGCGACAAACGAAAGGCGGATCTGCGGTTGGATGTGCGTGAAGCGGCGGTTCAGGCGAAGGCGTTCGTCCCCAACAATGCCGCGGCCAGCGAATTGATCAGACGGATCAATACCGGCGATCCTGATGATCTCATGCCGCCACCGGATTCCAATCGGAAGCTGTCTGCCGAGCAGAAAAAGTTGTTGGACCGTTGGATTGCCGCAGGCGCGGAATACGACACGCATTGGACCTTTGTTGCGCCGGAGCGTCCCAAATCTCCTGAGGTCAGGACGGCGGATTGGGTGAGGAATCCAATCGACCGCTTCGTCCTCGAAAAGCTGGAAGCCGCCAATATTTCACCCTCGGTCGAAGCGGATCGCGAAACTTTGATCAAACGGCTTTCCATCGACTTGACGGGCCTGCCTCCTTCTCCGGAAGAGGTGGACGCCTTCGTTGCGGACACCGATCCCGGCGCTTACGAAAAACTCGTGAACGGGCTCTTGGGAAGTCGCCATTACGGCGAGCGGATGGCGTTGCCCTGGCTGGATGCCGCGCGATATGCCGACAGCAACGGATTCCAGCAGGATGGCGATACATGGCAGTGGATCTGGCGTGATTGGGTGGTGAGCGCGCTCAATGAGGACATGCCGTTTGATCAGTTCACGATCTGGCAGCTTGCCGGTGATCTCTTGCCGGACGCTTCCCCCGATCAGAAGATCGCCAGCGCCTTCAATCGAAATCATCTGTTGAACGGTGAAGGAGGAGCCATCGCGGAGGAACAACGTTTTGTCATCTTGTTTGATCGCGTCGATACCACCGCGACAACCTGGTTGGGCCTCACCGTGGCCTGCGCCCAGTGCCACGACCACAAGTACGATCCCATATCACAACGCGATTATTACAGCCTGATGGACGTCTTTAATCACGTGCCTGAACGCGGGACTCCCCAGCGGTTTTCCGCCCGGATGCGTCTTGATGCCCCTTACCTGGAGCTGCCGACTGAGGAAAACAAAGCGCGCATTGCCGAGTTGGAAGCGGACATCAAGATCGCGGACGAACAATCCCGTCCTTTCTTGGAATCGGCGTTCGTTGGCTGGAAAGCCGGGATTCAGGCAAACCGCAACTCAACCGGAATCAAAGATTTGCCGGAGAAACTGGTTGAATTGCTCGAGAAACCGGAAAAAGGCCGAAGTGATGATGACAAGAAAGAGCTTGAGGCCGGACTGCGCAAGTTCTTTCAAGATAAAGTGCGGGCGACAATCGCATCTGAAATCCCGGCTGCCGACAGGATTGAAAAACTGAAAAAACAGTTGGATGAGTACAAGAACGATCAAGTGCCCAAAGTCATGGTGATGAGCGATGAGAAGCCGCGAGAGACCAGTATTCTCAGTCGAGGCCAATACCTCAGTCCATTGGAAAAGATCTCTTTCGACACCCCGGCCTTCCTGCCGCCTCTTACCGAGGGCGCCCCCAAGAATCGACTTGGTTTGGCTCAGTGGTTGGTTGCCCCCAATCATCCGCTCACCGCGCGAGTCCAAGTGAACCGCATGTGGCAACACTTCTTCGGACTCGGAATTGTGAAGACCTCCGAGGATTTCGGCGTGCAGAGCGAATATCCGATTCACGGGGATTTGTTGGACTGGCTTGCTGTTGAATTCCACGAAAACGGCTGGAGCTCGAAGGCCATGCACCGCTTGATCGTAACCAGCGCCACCTACCGGCAGTCGAGCCGCATGACACAATGGCATCGCGAAGAGGATCCCGAGAACCGCTTCTACGCCCGTGCGAGCCGCTTCCGTATGCCTTCGATGATCCTTCGGGACTGGGCGCTGGAAGCCTCGGGATTGCTGGTGAAAAAAATCGGCGGTGCGCCCGTGTATCCCTATCAACCAAACGACGTGTGGGAAGCTCTGGCCATTACGAAGGAGCGAGACTTCACCTATCCGGCGTCCGCCGGAGTCGATCTATATCGCCGAAGCCTCTATACCTTTTGGCGGCGCACCGTCAGTCCCGCCAACATGTTTGACGCCTCAGTCCGGCAGGCGTGTCGTGTTCGCGCCGGCACCACGAGCACGCCGCTCCATGCCCTGACCACATTGAACGATCCGACTTGGGTCGAGGCGGCGCGAATTCTGGCCGAACGTTGTTTGAAGGAGAACCAGACACTTGAGAATCAACTCGGTGACGCATTCCAACGTGTCGCCTGCCGGATTCCAGGAAGGGGAGACCTCGCCCGCCTGCGTCGCGCGTACGACCGTCAGTTGTCCATTTATGAAGACGACGAGCTTTCAGCGAAGTCCCTGCTGAGCGTTGGCGAGAGCACAAGGGACGAGTCACTGAACGCCTCACAACACGCCGCATTGACCGCGGTCTGTTTGGGCATATTGAATTTGGACGAATCCCTGACCAGAGAATAGAAAATCCATGGCACAGCTCGGCCAAACATATTGAGTGCGATAAACCGTTATCCAATGAACATCGACCTTCAACTTCAAAACCGGGACCGCGTGACACGCCGTCAATTCTTTGGATCCACCGCAAGCGGAATTGGCATCGCGGCGCTTAGTTCGCTGCTGGGAAAGGACACCATGTTTGCGGCGGACGCGGGAGGCGGACCCGGCTTTCCGCATTTCCTGCCGAGGGCGAAACGCATTGTGCTGCTCTGGCAGGGAGGTGCTCCATCCCATGTTGATCTATTTGATGAAAAACCCATCCTGGAGAAGTTGAGGGGAAAAGACATACCCGACTCTGTGCGCGGCTCCACGCGGCTTTCGACCATGTCTTCCGGTTACAAGAGATGGCCCTGTACCCCGGCGATAAAGCCGTTCAAGAACTATGGGAAAAGCGGAATGCGACTGAGTACGATGCTTCCGAACATAGGAAGCCTGGCTGATGAAATTTGCCTGGTGCGCACCATGAACACTGAGGCGGTCAATCATGCCCCCGGCGTCACGTTTACCCTGACCGGAGCACAGATACCGGGTCGTCCCAGCATGGGAGCCTGGCTCTCATATGGCTTGGGGCGAATCAGCGACGATTTGCCGACTTTTGTCGTGATGACCTCCAGTGATCAGGGAAAAACGTGCGGCCAGCTTTTCTTCGACTATTACTGGGGCAGCGGCTTTCTCCCGAGCCGCTATCAAGGAGTGCGCTTCCGCAACACGGGCGACCCCGTGCCATATCTCGCCAATCCGCCTGGCGTCAGCAAAGCCGCCAGACGCGCGCTGCTGGACGATCTTTCCGAAATGAACGCCGCCCATCTGGCCGACTATGGCGACCCGGAAATTGATGCCCGAATCTTGCAGTATGAGATGGCCAATCGCATGCAGACGAGCGTGCCTGAACTTATTGATTTCTCAAATGAACCACCTGACATACTGGAACGTTATGGCGCTGACGTGCTCAAAAAAGGCACCTATGCCAGCAATTGCCTCATCGCTCGTCGTCTGTTGGAACGGGGAACGCGCTTTGTCCAGTTAATGCATTCCGGCTGGGATCAGCATTCCAACCTGTACACCCAGTTGGAGAAGCAATGCCGTGACACGGATGCGCCATCAGCCGCGCTGGTCAAGGACCTCAAAGAGAGGGGGATGTTGGACGACACTCTCGTGGTTTGGGCCAGCGAATTCGGCCGGACACCTTTCGGCCAGGGTGGAGATCCCGACAAACCAATCGGCCGCGACCACTTCGGAAAAGCGTACAGCTGGTGGCTGGCTGGCGCCGGCGTAAAAGCTGGAACAGTCTATGGAAGCACCGATGAATTCGGCTGGAACATCACCAATAACCCGGTTCACGTTCACGACATGCAGGCCACAATGCTTCACCTCAACGGTGTCGATCACACCAAACTAACTTACCGCTATCAAGGCCGGCAGTACCGACTCACGGATGTTCATGGTCAATTGGTATCGGGGATTCTTGCGTGATGAGCGGATCGATCTTGCAATTCACACAACTCGTCCGCGAGCGATGGAATAATAGCGAAAGATCAGCCTGTTTCACCGTTACAAACTATTTGTCAACCGTTTTGGAGGATGCGCACGGTGCGCGAGATTCCTTTATAGACATCAAGACCGAATCCGACCGCCCCGGGCTCGATAAACCGATCGATTTGCAACAGGCCTTCGCGGCCGAACATTATCGGGTGTTGAACGACATCCTCGCTCAGCAGACGGTTCCCGAACGCTCCTTCCTGTGCAATCACCGAGGATCGGAAGGAATGGGCGACCGTGAGGGCCGCCCGGGTTAAAACACTGGTCTCCCCCACCTGGCAGCCAATGATCAAAGGAATGCCTTTTTTTGCGGCGCTGCTTGCCACCGCGAGAGACCGAAGCAGGCCGCCCATTTTTGAAATGCGCAAATTGATGATCCATTGGCCTGCAAGTTCCGACAGGCATTCCAACTGTTCCCGGCGAACAAAGCTTTCATCGAGGATAATCGGGACCGCCAAGTGATCCGAAAGAATCCGCAGATCCGAATACCGGTTGGCCGACAACGGTTCCTCCACGGCGAACCAACCGGCCGGTAGCGCCACTAAATATGCGAGCGCCTCATCCATGGATTCCCATAGATTGTTCGCATCCAATCGAAGCCGCTGCACAGATTCTCCCGCGTCTTTGAGAATATTCAGACGTTGATGGTCCTCCTTTTTTCCCCCCGAAAGCTTGATCTTAAAATCGCGCAAACCCAGTGCTCTGTATTGTTCGAGCTGCCTTTGAAACATTTCCGGGCTCTCCGCCCCGATGACCGCCGTAAACTGAAATCCACCCTCGATGGTGGAAAGTCCCAGCAGGGATTCGACCGATTGACCCGCCTCCCTGGCCAGCAGATCCAGGAGGGCGAGTTCGACCGCACACCAGGCCGCGGGGTTGTCTTGAACAGCCTGAGCATGGCACAGACTCCATTGCTCGAGATCCTTCAAACATTGGATTGCGACGAGTGAAGGCCCCAGAGCATCAAAAAACCGGATGCAGCTATCGATGGTCTCCCCAGTGACATACTCGCGTGGGCATCCCTCCCCGCTACCCCGGTTGCCGTTGACGGATTCGGCTGTGACAAGGATCGATTGCGTGACCTTTCGCTCCGCGGAGGCATGTTTGAATCCCTGCTTGAACGGAATCTCCAGCCGTCCCAAAGAAAGGCACTTGATCATTCTAGTCCTAGAACAAGCGCATTAGAGTCTCGAAATCGCCAATCCGGAATTTTGAGAAAAAAATCTCGTCTCTCGCCACAGAATGGCGCTGTCCTGAGCCGCAAACCTCGGTTCTTGCGACCGAAAGCT
>JAQBVM010000343.1 GCA_027623095.1 Verrucomicrobiota bacterium | reverse complement strand
CTAGTTTTAACTCGCTCCCTGGCCCAAAAATGGCCCCAATTCACCCACTCGAGTACACGAAGAGCCACAGTTATGAGTTTGTTCGGAAATAACCTTTTGGGAGTTTTCTTAGGAGGTGCGGACGAAAAACAAGACGGTGTCTGGAGATGGATTACAGGAGAACCGTGGACATTTGAAAACTGGGCTGGCGGACAACCTGACAATTCGAGTGGAGCACAGCATTTCTTGTGGCTGCATCCTGCCTATGGGTTGAAATGGGACGATACGGCATCTGCGTTAGGTTCGGAGAGTAAATATCTTCTGGAAGTGGAATGGCAACCAAGCCCACAGACAAACCCACCGCAAGCTCCTCTGCTAAACGCATTCACCCTTTCCAGATTGGCGTACGGGAAACTCCAAGGATTACGGTTGCCTGTTGCCCCACCAGACAGGACAGCATTTGCAATTGAGACATCGGTTGATCTAAAAACCTGGATTCCGTTAATCACGTTTCCAACGAATTCGGGTCCATTTGAATTCATTGATTCAACAGCAACAAATCAATTATTCCGCTTTTACAGGACAATCAAGAAGTGAATTGGAATTGAAAGAGAAAAGCGGCTCTGGAAGAGCCTCGGATATTAGCCGGGCGCAAGCGAGCCCCTGCGAGTGCCCCGCCCGGCGTGATTGGCAGAAGCCGCTCCGCCCCGGAGGGGGCGGCGGATGCGTGAATCTTCCGCGGTCATGTGTCGCAGAAATAACTTTCGTTGAGTTTGAGGGTTAGGAAGAATCCTGGAGGAGAAAGCCGCGTTAGAAACGATTTTCAGAAGCGTTTTTTTGCTGTAAGCCTTCCGAGACCAGCGTAGCGTTTTTTGCATGCCAAGGGGAAACCAACTGTGCGAAGGCGGAGGAATCTTCCACGTCACGCACCGTTGCCATAACCGGACATTTCTGCTGAAGTTTGCCCGCGACCGCGATGCTTAGAGGTTTCGCTCCAGGAAGCCATTGGGAGGGAAGCGATGGAGCGCGAGGCACACTGGACCGAGAGCTTGGCCGTGGGCAGTCGCGGTTACGTCGAGAGAATCCAGCCGTTGATTCTGTCCCGGAGAGAAACCGATTTGATCGAAAGGCCCTTTGGATGGGTGCTGAAGGAAGACGAAGTTCCCTTCAACGCGAAAAGGGTCTAGGAAATTGGCTCCAAGGCCTTGCTAAGGCCTGGAATCCTGCCGATGTATCGAAAGACCAAATGCTTGCTTCTGCGACACAGGAAACCTAACGCCTCTACGAACACCGCAAAATGGGCGGAAGGCGTCAATGTTGAATAAACTAGGAACTGATACCTTTAGGAACTGACACCTTTACTATTTTCATTTCGCCGCATGCAGCCCAGTTTCCCCGAAACGAATTCTAGAACGAGCTCCCTGACCGACATTCGGGCGATCAAGGACCCTGTTGAAATCCCGGATCCGTGGTTCTGGCTTGAACTGGTTTTCGGGGTGGTGCTGGTGGGTATTGCCGCTTGGCAAATCCTTCGCCGTACTCGCAGACAAACCCCGGAAAGGGTCGTGGATAACTCTGTCTCCCCTTCCGAACGCGCCCTCCAGAGACTGAACGCCGCCTTGGCATTGATCGGACAATCACGGTCCTTCTGCACCCAGATCTCGGACACCGTTCGCGAATACTTGGAGGACCACTTCAAACTCCATGCGCCGGATCGCACAACTGAAGAATTTATCGAAGAGCTAAGAAGCACATCCATTTTGACCCTGGATCAGCAGTTGAGATTGGCCAAATTTCTCGCACGATGTGATCTTGTAAAGTTCGCAAAACAGGAACCTCATGAATCCGAACTTCGAATATTGTTCGAAGCCGCCCTGCGATTGATTGAGGAAACACAGCCGATTTCGCCGGTTTCCGACACATTCGAAAAGCAAGTTTCGGAAAAACGTTTACCCGCTGCGCGCGCGCGCGCCGACAAAGAATGAGATTCGCGGATCCCTACAACCTTCTGCTGCTGCTCCTGATTCCGTTATTGAGCTGGTTGCGCGGCAGAAAGCGCTGTCAACCGGCATTTCTCTACTCCTCCATCCAGTTGGTGAAAGGAATCACAGGTTTGACACGTTCCCGGCCCGGAGACTGGCTTTTTAAGCTTCGCTGGCTTGCGCTTGCCTGTCTCATCGTCGCGCTCGCCCGGCCACAACTGCTCGACGGCGAGACAAAGGTGCGCGCGAACGGAATTGCGATAGCCGTGGCCTTGGATCTCTCCGGCAGCATGAAGGCCGAAGATTTCGAGACGGAAGGGAACCGCGTGAACCGGCTCGCAATTGCAAAGAGCGTGCTGCGAGAGTTCATTCTAAAGCGTCCCAATGATCAGATCGGGTTGGTGGCGTTCGCCGGAAACGCCTACATTGCCGCTCCACCAACGCTCGACCACGATTTCCTCCTACAGAACTTGCAGCGCTTGAAACTCGACACGATCGAAGATGGCACCGCGATCGGTTCCGCCCTAACTGCATGCCTCAATCGGTTGCGCGACCAAGCGTCCAAGAGTAAAATCATCATTCTGATGACGGACGGGCAAAACAACGCGGGGGACGTTCCACCCCTGACAGCGGCGGATGCGGCTCAAACGATGGGTGTCAAGATCTATACAATTGGAGTCGGCACTCGAGGCACAGCGCCCATTCCTCAAATCGACGTATTCGGACGAACTGTTTACCGCCAGATTAATGTGGATATAGACGAGCAGACACTGGAGAAGATCGCAGTGAAAACCGGGGGCAATTACTACCGAGCCGACAAATCTAGTGATCTGCGCAATATTTACGCCGAAATTGATAGTCTCGAAACTACGGATATCGAGGTCGATAAATATGAAAAGCACCAAGAGCTATTTCCCTGGCTTGTATTATCCGGCCTCGTGTTATTCCTCCTCGAATTAATCCTCGGCCATTCCGTGTGGAGAACACTGCCATGAATTTCGCGAACCCGAGGATGTTCTGGATCTTGTTGGCGGTTGTCCCCCTCCTTTCCGGATTCTTCTGGTGGTCGTGGCGCAAGAGAAAGTCATTAATCGCACAGTTCATTCAATCCCGTCTTTTGGCTCAGCTTTCTGTTGGCCCATCGGCGCGCCTTCAGATGATCCGCATTGTCCTTGCCGTGGTGGTGGTCGTTCTTCTGATAGTGGCTCTCGCCCGGCCGCAATTGGGATTCGAGTCGGAAGAAGCTGTGTATGAGGGACTCGACGTAATAGTCGCCATTGACACATCACGAAGCATGCTCGCAAATGATATCGCCCCAAACAGGCTGGCGCGCGCCAAATTCGCCGTAATAGATCTTCAGCGCATCGCGAAAAAAGCGCGCTTGGGGCTCGTAGCCTTCGCGGGAACGGCTTTCCTTCAATGCCCGCTGACTACCGATCAAGACGCTTTTCGTCAAAGCCTGCAAGCCGTGGAAATCGGAGTGATTCCACAGGGCGGAACCGCGATCATCGAAGCTCTCAAAGTTTCCAAGAATGCGTTTGGACACGATCCAGACACCGAAAAGGCGGTTGTATTAATCACCGACGGCGAAGATCACGAACCGGGCGCCGTTGAGGCGGCTCGACTCGCGGCCCAGTCCGGCATTCGAATCTTCACCGTCGGAGTGGGGACGGCGAACGGAGAACTCCTCCCGCTACTCGGTGAAAATGGTGAACGAACGTACGTCAAAGACTCTGAAGGGAACGTTGTGAAATCTCGTCTTAACGAGCTCTTGCTCACTCAAATTGCACAGGCTGCCCGTGGCTTTTACCTTCTGTTGAACGCCCAAAACAGCGTGGAGACTCTGTATGGCCACGGATTGGCGACGCTGCCGAAACATCAAATTTCGAGCAAAATGTTGAACCAGTCCCAAGAACGGTTTCAATGGCTTGTCGCCCTCGCAGTTGTTCTTCTGGTGCTGGAGATTTTTCTGCTAGAAAGCTCGCAAGGCCGCGCTCAAAGATCCGCCACGGTCCAGCCCTCAAACGCAACGCTTTTAAAACCTCTTACCATTCTGATCCTTTTCATCGTTGCAGGCTCGACGAACGCCTCTCCTCGCAGTGCCCTTCGAGACTATCGCCAGGGTCGCTACCAGCAGGCGCAACAGACGTTCGAGAAACTCCTGGCGCAGAAACGCGAAGACTTCACCCTCAGTTACAATGCGGGCACCGCGGCGTATCAGGCTGGAAACTTCGGCCAGGCGATCCGGCACTTTTCCCTCTCGATAACAGCACCGGACCTGACTTTGCAGCAGCGGTCCTACTACAACTTGGGGAATTCTTTCTATCGGCTCGGTGAATCCGTACCCGATTTCGTCCGCCGGCGCGCCGCATGGGGAAAGGCACTCAAAACCTTCGAATCCTCATTGAAACTCGATTCGAGCGACGCAGACGCGCAATCGAATGTGGAGTTCATCAAGAAACGAATTCGAGACATCGAAGAGCAAGCTGCCGTATCCGAAAGTTCGAAAACCCCGCCGAAAACATCGAATCCGAAGGCCGGCGGAGAACAGAAACAAGATTCAGCACAAGGTAAAAAGGAAAACACATCCGGCGAACCCCAGGAAACACCAGACAACCTACTCCCACCCAAAAAGCCCGGGATGGACGCTAGACCCGACGGCGTCAGCAGCCCTTCGGAGAGTCCAGGGAAGCCGGGTAAATCCGAAGCTGGAGATTCCGCGGATGCGGCGTCGAGAAGCGAGCATCAGCGAGAGGGCGACGCTTCTGCATCCGCAATCGGCGACTTCGGGCAATCTGCAATGGAAGCAAGCCGAATGACGCTTGATCAAGCAAAGCGGCTGCTTGATGGGCAGAAAGCGAAGGAGAAGGCCATGTTATTTGCGCCCGATGAATCGCGGACTCGGCAGCGGAATAAGATCCTGAAAGATTGGTGATTCCTGTTTCTTCCATGCTTATCCCGTTTGCTGATATCTCGCAAATGCTGTGGGTCACAAACCCGCGCTCCAGAGCGCGCCTCGGTTGTCTCGTTCTTTGTGCCATCCTAATTGTGTCCGTCGTTGCCGACGCCTCAGCCGCGCAAACGCAGAACTCGGAGACTAACGAAGTCGCATTCCTGAGATTAACGGTTCCGAAGAGGAAAGTGTATCTGGGTGAAATGTTCGCCGTTGATCTCCAACTCTTCGTCATGAATCCGCACGACCTAAACATGCCCCAGATTCGAGCGGAAGGATTCACCATCGGAGCATTGACTCAACCCACTCGGTCCCGGAAAACGATTGGCGAAAAGGTTTTCGAGGTCTTCTCATTCAAAACCGCAGTCACGCCCGCGAAAACGGGCATGCTTTCATTGGGGCCCGCTGAATGCGCGCTTGTATTGAGACTTCGAAAACAGAGCGATCCTGATGACCCGGTTCGAAGTGTTTTTGGAAGCGGAGTCGAACTTCAACCGGCTGCAATACTTAGCCCCATCGAACCTATCGAGGTATTCGAGCTCCCTAAAATGAATCAACCTGAAATCTTCACCGGAGCCGTCGGCAACTATTCGCTCTCCGTAAGCGCAAGCCCGACGGACGTGAACGTCGGCGATCCGATTACGGTTAAGATCCAGATTGCCGGGGAAGGCGCCCTGAATGCGCTAACTCTTCCATCCCCGCGGCAGTGGCGGGAATTCGCGACGTACCCACCCACCAGTTCGCTCAAGACATCAGACGCTTTGGGTTTGCGCGGGATCAAGACGTTTGAACAAATCGTGGTTCCTGAGAACTCTGAAATAGGAGAGTTACCCTCCGTATCGTTTGCGTTTTTTAGCCCCGAAAAGGATGATTACGTGACACTTTCCAAGCCTCCCATTCCTGTGTCGATTCAGCCCCGGCCGATGACGTCCTCGCCGCTGCCAGTGTCAGATTTGCCAGCAAGCACGCCGCCAAATCGCGATCTCGCCCATATCAAACCTTTCATCGGAACCCTCGGCGACGTCCCCCGCCCTCTTCTATTTCAACCCTGGTTTGTCCTTATCCAAGGAATTCCACTGATCGCGTTATTGTCTCTATCGATTTGGAAAAAGCGAAAGACACACTCGGAGAACAATTCTCAATATGGAGTTGCTCGGAAGCTTGATCACCTCTCGAATCACCAATTGGAAAAACTAAAGAGACTATGTGGCACCGGACAAGAACAAGCGTTCTTCGAAACCCTGTTTCGCCTGCTTCAAGAGATTCTTGGTGAACGACTGAACATGCCGGCGGCGGCAATCACCGAGGCCGTAATTGATGAACGCCTCCGTTCGCCAGATACCCCTGAAGAGCTGATTTCGGGGTTACACTCTCTTTTTCAACTCTGCAACCAATCGAGATACTCCCCCAGGACATCACCTCAGGAGCTCCGGCTTTTGATTCCCCGAATCGAGGCCGTCAACAAGGCTCTAGCCTGTTTCACCCACAAATTCAGAGAAACGGATGCACATTCGTAGTAATCTCATAGCGCTCTCCCCGGCGGAAAACCGGATGAAGAATAAGCGGCAGTTCCGATTATCTTTGCAACCGCGCCGTGGCGGTTGGTTTCCGATCGTTGCATTTAACATTGTCGCGGCGCTCCTGATTCACTTGAACGTCGCCGTATCGCGAGCAACATCTCACAGTGCTGAAGTCCGTGTTCAGTTTGATGCCGCGAACAGACTCTACGAGGAGGAAAAGTATTCAGAGGCGGCATCGGCTTACGAGAACCTGATTCGCCAGGGGAACCGTTCCGCGTCCATTCATTTCAATCTCGGAAACGCTTGTTTCAAATCCGGGCGCCCCGGACTCGCGATAGCGAATTACAGGCTAGCTGCATGCTTGGCACCGCGCGATTCGGATATTTGGCAAAATCTCGATTTCGCGCGCATTTC